>CALGGL010000370.1 GCA_937915975.1 uncultured Lachnospiraceae bacterium
ATCTCAGGCGGGTATGGTGTGCTTTGGCGCGTTTGATTAGCAGTTCAACAATGTCTCGTGCCGAAGAGGTGGTAAACAAACGGCCGCGGTTGCGCTCTTCCCATGGGATATTGGCCCGGTCCAATAAGCGGATAAAATCGCTCGGTTTAAAGGCGGCCAGGGCATTTTTACAAAAATGTTTTTGATGAAGAAAAGAAATATACGGTTATAAAAAATGTTCCGCTTACCAATTCCATAGACCATATGATGGTAGATTATGAAGGCAATCTGTGGTTTACATCATCAAGACAGGGTGTACTTAAGCTTGTTGAGTGTAGATTTACCGATATTAATAAGGTAGCAAATCTTGATTCAATGGTTGCAAATACTACCTGCAAATTTGAGGATGATTTATATGTAGGTACGGATGAGGGCCTTTACATAATAGATAAAAATTACAAGTCTAAAACTAACGAGCTTACCAAACGTTTGGGCGGAATAAGAATAAGGTCAATAAAAAAGGATTCCAAAAACAACATTTGGTTATGTACGTACAGTGACGACGGACTTATAAAATATGATGGTAAGAATATCGAAACTTTCAATACCGAAAATGGATTGATGTCCAATCGTGTCAGAACGATTACCGAGCTCTCGGATGGCAGGATGGCGGTTTCGGTCAGCGGTGGAGTACATATAATTGATAACGACAAGGTAGTTGATGCCTATAATGAGGAGGATGGAATAAATAATACTGAGATTCTCACTATATGTGAAGGCAAAAACGGAGAGCTTTATCTGGGAAGCGACGGAGACGGAATATATGTTGTAGCAGGAGAGAAAGTTTCCAGAATCGGTCTTTCCGACGGATTAAAATCAGGTGCTGTTTTAAGGATTAAATATGATAAATACAATGACGTATTTTGGATTATAACAAGTAATTCTATTTCTTATATGAAGGATAATGAGATAGGAACAGTAAGTAACTTCCCATACTCCAATAACTTCGATATGATTTTTAAAGAGGATGGAACTGCATGGATATTGAGCAGTAACGGAATATATGTTGTAAATACTGCTGATCTTATGACGGATGACAATCTTGAATATACTTTTTATAATTCAAGGACGGGACTTCCATATGTTACAACCGCAAATTCAAGAAACTATCTTGATGATGACGGTACGCTTTATATATCATGTTCGGCAGGTGTTTGTTCGGTTAATATCAATGATAATGATAACATATCAAATGAGATTAAGCTTGCTATCCCGATGATTGAAATCGACGGTGAGCAGGTTTATGTAGGGGAAGATTCCAGTGTGACTATTCCTGCCAATACAAAAAGACTTAAGATTTATGGTTATGCACTTACATATTCTATTAAGAATCCGAGTATAAGTACATTGCTTGAGGGCTTTGATGATGAGCCGTTTGTAAGTGCCCAAAATGATATGGAGCCACAGACATATACTAACCTTAAGGCCGGAACATATACATATCATTTTGCGATTATTAACCCTCTTACGGGTGAAGAACAAAAATCAATCGAACTAAAGATTGTAAAAGAAGCAGCATTTTATGAGACGATATGGTTTTATATCTTTATGGCAGCTATTGCGGCTATTGTTATTGCTTTAGGTGTAAAGCTTTATATCGGACATAAAACAAAGATTTATGAAAAGAAACAGCAGGAAAATAAAGAACTCGTAAATGAGATAGTAGCTGTTCTTGCAAAATGTATCGATATGAAGGATAAGTATACCAATGGTCATTCCTTCAGAGTTGCAAAGTATACCAAGCTTTTCGCAAGTAAAATGGGATACAGTGATGATGAGCTTGAAGATATTTATAATATTGCACTTTTACATGATGTCGGTAAAATAAGTATACCTGATCATATACTGGGTAAGCAAGGCAAGCTCACTGATGATGAGTATGCGATTATCAAGTCGCATGCACCGAACGGCTATGAGATTCTTAAGGATATCAAGATTATGCCAAGCCTTTCACTTGGAGCAGGTTTCCACCATGAGAGGATAGACGGAAAAGGATATCCAAAGGGACTTAAGGGTGATGAGATTCCGCCGATAGCCAGAATCATAGCGGTTGCGGATACCTTTGATGCGATGTATTCAAGCAGACCTTATCGTAAGAAGATGAAGCTTGAGGATGTTATAGCGGAGATAAACAGAGTTAAAGGTACCCAGCTTAGTGAAGAGGTAGTTGCCGTAGTAAACAAATTATATGAAGATGGAGAATTTGATAAATTAAATGAGATAGATTCGTCGATATAGTTACGTCGCACATAACTGTTGGATATAGTGTGTAGTGGGGCGTGAGCCTTGTCACATCTTATTGCTAAATGAAATGACATAATAAGAAGATGGGGAGAGAAAAAACCATCGATTTGCTGAATCAACGCGCTTAGGTTTTTGGTGTTTTGCACGAAACCGAAAACTCGCTTTGCTCAAACAGTTCGGTTTCTGAGCAAAACACATACAAACCATTCGCTTTTGATTTTACGCAAATCGGGTTAATAATTCTCTACCCATCTTTTTATTATGTCATTTCACAATGCTTTTTGTAACAAGGCTCACGCCGCATGACAAACTATATATTACAGCTATGTGCGACTGTTTGTTGAAAAATGTATATCTTGAAAAAATATTAAAAAATATATTGACAAATAATATTATACGTTGTATAGTATGTGCGTAAACAATATTATACATTATATAATATTAATAAAAAAATAATATTAGTAAGATGATAATATTGATATTAAGATAATATTTACAGGCAAATATCATTAATATAAAAATGATTATTTATGAATTGAAATAATGTGTAAGGCAGGTGATTTTATGGTTTATCAATTGGGAGCTCCGCTGTTGGATGCCTGTGTGATGGCGGCACTTATAGATGGAGATGCTTACGGATATGTACTTACGAAGAAGGTTCAGGATATTATAGACATTTCCGAGTCAACGCTTTATCCGGTACTAAGGAGACTTCAGAAGGACGGACTGCTTACTACCTATGATGTTCCGGATTCGGGTAGAAACAGAAGATATTATTCTTTAACCGATACAGGGAAGGAAAAGCTTGAGTATTATATAAAAGAGTGGAGAGAATATCGGGATAAGATTAACACTTTATTAGGAGGGGATTTATAATGAACAGTGAAAAGTATTTAACGGAATTGAGCGGATATCTCAATCCGCTGTCCAGGGAAGAAAAGAAAAATGCCATGGAGTATTACAGGGAGTACGTGGCAGATATTGAATCGAATGGTGAGGATATTGTGGAAAAGCTTGGAACACCGAGAGATTTGGCTAATTCAATTTTGAGTGACAATGCCTTAAAGCAGTTTAACGATCCGGATGCTAAGGTTGAAAAGAAGATGCATGGATGCCTTGTGGGAATACTTGCACTTTTGGCTCTTCCGGTAGGTTTACCTCTTGTAATTGCTGCACTCGCAATTATATTTGCACTTTTCATAGTCGGTTTTTCGATTGTTTTTGCATTGGGTGCAACCGGCGTGGGAGTTCTTGTAGGTGCAATCGGTGCTGTAATTGCAGGAATATGCTTCTTATTTACTATGCCGATTACAGGTATTACATTTTTCGGAATGTCCTTGGTTATGGCAGGCGTAAGTATACTTGCACTTTTAGCTACAGTTAAGATTTGTCAGTTTATTTTCTGGCTCATAGGAAGAATTTTCAGCAAAACTTTGGGCAAAAAAGATGGGGAGGTGCAGTAATTATGAAGAAGATGACTAAGGTATTATTGCTTTTAGCGTTTATATTTATCGTTCTTGGCGGAATTATTACGGCAATCGGTGTATTTTTCGGAGGACATACGGCAATAGGATGGGATAAGGAAAAGCACAGATTTATTACGGCAGATGACAGATACTATGTAACAGGTGAGAAAACAAAGCTTGATAAGTTTGACAGTATTGACATAGATTTGGATGCGGAAAGCGTTGAGCTTATTCCTTCCGATGATTTCTATATAGAATATGCAGTTTATTCCTATGATAAGAATGTTGTTCCTTACAGCGTAAATGAAAAAACGCTTAAGATTAAGATACAGGATAAGTTTTTCGTGTTTGATTTATTTGATTGGGAAAACAAAAATAAAAAGGAAAGCTATATCAAAATTTACTATCCGGAGGACATGAATTTCTACGACCTGAATGCAAATATGGATATGGGAAGCCTTGAAATAACTAAGGGTAGCTTTGATAAGGTTTATATCAATCTTGATATGGGAAGTCTTGAGGCGAGTGATTGCCATCTCGGTAAGGCTGAAATTGATCTTGATATGGGAAGTATGGAATTAAAAAATGTTTCACTTTCAAAGCTTGATGCAAATCTTGATATGGGAAGTGCAGAGCTTACCCTTTTAAAGGATGGAAAAAATGATTACGGATACGACCTTGAAGTTGACATGGGAAGCATAGATGTAAATGGTAAGGATCAGGGAAGAAAGTATAAAGCAGACGGCGATAATCTTATAGAAATTGAGTGTGATATGGGTGATATCGAGATAAAAGAAAAATAAAATGTGACAGGGGGACAGGCATACTGACAAACTTTATAGGTACACGCAAATCTCGTTGACACTCACGATTTGCTTTGCACCTAAAAGTGTGTAAGTATGCCTGTCCCTTTGTCACAAAGAATTATCTTTTATAAGCTTGATTTTAATTTCATAAGTATTATAATAGATATCGGAGGCGATATTTATGTTATTTGAAGATGAAACTATCAATATATTTGACAATGATATGGTTGGCATACCACAGATAATGCGCACTGACATTCAGGAAAAGGACGGTAATTATCTTCTTGAAATCGAGATACCGGGCTTTTCAAGAGAAGATGTCCAGGCAGAGCTTGTGGACGGAAGACTTACCATAATAGCAAATCGTAAGTATGACGATGCTATCGAACAAGACGAAACAAAGATACATTATATTAGAAGAGAGAGACTTGTCGGTGGCTGTAAAAGAACCTTCTATGTAGGCAAAAAAGTAAAGCAGGAAGACATAACAGCAGCTTTCAAAGATGGCGTGCTTAATATCATAATAGCTAACCCTGAAAAGGCTGTAGAAGGGGAAGAAAGAAAACGTATTCCAATTAAATAATATGTCATAGGGCGTGAGCCTTGTCACATAAATTACGTGTCTGAATAAAAAAGCAGGTATACAGGAGCATTTAACCCGATTTGCGTTAAATCAAAAACGAAAATTCGCAATAGGTGCGTTAAAAAAATCGAACTGTTTGAGCATTGCTGG
>CALGGL010000371.1 GCA_937915975.1 uncultured Lachnospiraceae bacterium
CAGCACCCGCTCTTTCAAAGGCTTTGGCAGAATCATATTCACAGTTGGTACCCGGAAATACAGGAATAAATACCTTTGGCTTTGCAACCTTATTTTTAGCCACAAGTACGGTTCCCTTATCATAGATTGATGACTTGACTATTCCGTTTTCTATCTTAAGCTCGTCATTAATCTTGTCCTCCTGTGATACATTTGAATAATTAGGAAATACCTTTTCAAGCTTTCCTGTCCATGCATAAAGGGCTGCATCCATGGAAATAACCGTATCACCGTATCTGAATTCCTGCTCGCCGATAACCTTACCTATTACTATGCAAGGTATTCCGAGAGCATCTATGTTTTCTTCCTTTATCTCAAGTATTACAGAACCGTAATCCTTAGAGTAAAGCTTATCAGCCGGATAAGCCTCTTCTATCTCCACACCAAGCTTATTACCAAATGCCATCTTGCTTACCGCTTCGATAACTCCTCCGAAGCCGACAGCATATGCGGACTCAACCAAACCGTTTTTAATTGCTTCATAGAGCTTTCCGTACTTGTTAAGTGCATCCTGATAATCCGGTATGTCATATTCGTCTTTATCAATATTAAATTTAACCAATATATTTCCCGCATTTTTAAGCTCAGGCGTTACAACATTCATATAGCTTGCCACATCTACCGCAAAGGAGCAAAGTGTAGGCGGAACATCTATATCATTGAAGGTACCTGACATGGAATCCTTACCACCGATAGAAGGAAGGCCAAGTCCCATCTGTACATCATAAGCACCAAGAAGTGCTGCAAGAGGCTGTCCCCAACGATAAGGGTCTGCTCCGAGTCTCTTGAAATACTCCTGGAAGGTAAGTCTTATCTTGCTTACATCACCGCCTGAAGCTG
Organism: uncultured Lachnospiraceae bacterium; assembly: GCA_937915975.1. Classification (GTDB taxonomy): domain Bacteria; phylum Bacillota; class Clostridia; order Lachnospirales; family Lachnospiraceae; genus Coprococcus_C. The sequence goes on from CALGGL010000371.1 coordinate 880, forward strand.
CAATCTTGGCAACGGATGTAAGAACCGCATATATTGAACCGTGATAAGGGCTCCAGCTTGAAAGATACGGATCGAAGCCGTAGCTCATCATAGTAACGGTATCTGTCTTTCCCTTAAGTACAGGGAGCTTTGCAATCATTGTCTGTGTAGGTGTAAGCTGATATTTACCACCATATGGCATGGTTACAGTTCCGGCACCTATGGATGAATCGAACATTTCCACAAGGCCCTTTTGTGAGCAGACATTTAAGTCTGAAAGTACTGAAAGCCAAAGCTTTTCTATATCCTTTGTATCCTTCTTTTCGTCAAAATATTTGGAAGCCTCATCCGGCATATTGACCTTAACCTCAGTCTCCTGATGAGCACCGTTTGTATCAAGAAATGCTCTTGAAAGATTGACAATATCCTTACCTCTCCAGTTAAGAACAAGTCTTGGCTCCTCGGTTACGACCGCTACAGGCACCGCTTCAAGATTTTCTTCTTTAGCGTAAGCGAGCATAGTATCAACATCCTTAGGATCTACTACTATGGCCATTCTTTCCTGTGACTCTGATATGGCAAGCTCTGTTCCATCAAGACCTGCATACTTCTTAGGGACTTTATCAAGATCAACATTAAGTCCGTCGGCAAGCTCACCTATGGCAACGGATACACCACCTGCACCGAAGTCGTTACATTTCTTAATTAATGAAGCAACCTCTTCACGTCTGAATAATCTCTGAATCTTTCTTTCTGTAGGAGGATTACCCTTTTGTACCTCAGCTCCGCAGGTTTCGATTGAGCTTTCGGTATGCGCCTTGGATGAACCTGTCGCACCACCACAGCCGTCTCTACCAGTACGTCCGCCTAAAAGTATAATTATATCTCCGGGATCAGATGACATTCTCTTTACACATCTTCTTGGAGATCGGAAGAGCACACGTCTGAACTC
>CALGGL010000372.1 GCA_937915975.1 uncultured Lachnospiraceae bacterium
AACAGGTACGGTTGGGATTGAACCCGCTCTTGCGTTTCTTTGAATCGTTGCTCTTCATTGCAGTGTCCTTTCCGTCCGAGCGGTACGGAGGGACACAAAAGAGCCTGCGGTTGAAGATGACCACAGGCTCCGATAGCCGAAAAAAGGCGCACGAAACTACGGTGGGAGCATCTTCGTTCTAAACACAGCCGTCATCGCTGCGTTCCGAACTCTTATGCATCCCTCCGTCCTTATAGCGCTATTCGGACTAAGAGATTGATTTTGCCGCCACCATCGGCAGCATCTTTATTGTACTCTGCAAGGAAGAGTAAGAAAATTTCCCAAGAATGCCCATTATTTTTTATGCTTTATGTAATGGATATATCTTGTATTTCCCATTACTTTTGTGTATAATAAGGGAAAAGGGCTCCCGAACGGGAACCCTAACGCTGTCAAAGATAATGGTTTCTGTAAAAGCGGAGCCTGTTTTAGATAGCCCCACGGAAAGGAAAATGTCGTTATGAACGAAAAAAAATCTGGAATTTCATTAAAAACAATGTTTCAGCACGAGGGATACGGCTGTCTCTGTGCAAAAGACACGGTGAATACTTCTCCCGACGAGGCTCCGACTGTTACCCTCAAAGTTTGCCCCGATACAAGAACACAGTTATTGTTCTCCTATGCGCCAAAAGACGGTTTGAATATGACCGGCGTTGCCGGCGGTCTGCATGAGAAAAATATCCTGGGCAAACTGCTCGCCCTTCCAAAGGGAGACATAGACAAGCATATCGAGTTTATTGAAAAATATGGTTTCTTATATCCGCTGCCGGAAAATGAGTACACGGCCATTGAAGCAAACGACCTCATGGAGATAATAAACAGAATTAAATCCACCATAAGGCTATACAGTTACATCAACAAAAAAGACTACCGTGGAGTCCTCATTCATGTGGTTTATCTGCTTTACGCTCCCGTGACTGAACTACGCATAGGTGATGATGTTTTTTCAACTTGTACCCATCGTTTCAAAAGTCTGCTTGACTCCTATAACCTTTTCCCGGATTTGAGTAGGGAGCCGGAGGTGGCCGCAAACGGAACATACTCAGTAGATGATGCGTTCCTCGGAAAGAAAAATGCCATCGACATCGGTTTTTATAATGCTGTGAGAAGCGGCTCCGATACGAATCTGCAAGGCAGCAAAGACCCGTGGTTTAAGAACTTAATGGCAATGTACATGGGATGTAAGGACGTGGACGAAGAGACCCGCTTCCTTATAGATTTCTTTTATCATCTCCAAACGGAAGTATCTGTCATAAAAGAAGTCCATTTCGGCAGTTTTAAGTCATATACGACATTCAGCGAAGATGCACTTGACGATTCTTTCAAGAACGCTCTGCTGAAGATTGCAAGGATTGTCGTGGCAGAGGAGATCAACCACAACATTTGCGGCATCCATCCGAAGTATAACGGCGGCAAGCTAACCGCTACATGGCAGGTCGATACCCTCATCGAAGCCCTTTATTTTTCGATTTTCTATATGAGAAATGGCGAGATGTATAAAGAATGCGAAAATCCGAATTGCAAGAGAGACAGGTTTTTCCTGGTAGAAGCAACAAGGACGAATAAACACTATTGTTGCGAACAATGCAGAAATGCGGCAGGCGCACAACGATACCGAAACCGCCAGCTATAAATGGGCAAAAAAATAAGGCTCTACCTCTCGTTGATTGAAGGTAGAGCCTTTATTCTTTATGTTGCCGGAAATGCTGGCTGCGGTAACTACCGTGCCGTCAGGGGTTACGGAAGGTGTCCAGCCGTCTGCATTAACAAAATTAAAACCGATATATCCGGCGTCGGTTACGCCTTCAGCCGGAACCTCTGTAATGTCCTTTGCTTCAATAGACGGACCGGTAGCGGTAATTTCAATATCAGCAGCTTTCCAAACCTTGAGCTCCTCAAGTTCAACACCTCCATTAATATATTTTGTAATAGTTCCTGTGGCTGTGATTACATCGCCAACGCTATTGGTGCTTGTGAAGTTTTTATAAACAGCATACTCCTTCTCTCCTTCCTTAACAGTCAGGGTCTTTTTATCAGCTGAAATAGCCGTTACCTCAAGATTTGCTACTTTTGCATAAGCATTCTGATACTTTGCATAATTGCCTACAAGCTGTGCAACGGTAAGCTCCTCAGGAGCTACAACAGCCTCGTCACCGGTAAATTCTGCGTCGATAGCCTTCAGTTCGGAATATAACGAATTGTAAATCAAAGCTGTAACGGTAAGCTCTCCGCTGAAAGTCTGCCCCTGCTTAAGGCCGTGGCCAGATTTGAAATAAAGAATCGAGCCGGTAGCATCCTTGATAATTGCCTGATTTGTAGCAGGAACAAAGGAAACGACCGCATTGGTCAGTTTGCCTGAATATTCAGCCTCAGTAGAAGTAACCAAGGCATTCAGCTCTGCAATAGACTCAAAATCATAGCCCACAGTTACAGTTACCGCGCAGGTGGTGGAGGCGGCGGAGTATTTCTCCGTTGCGACAACGGATGCGGTGATGGTAGCCTCGCCGGCAGCCACGCCGGTAATCTTGCCGGCAGCATCACCGCATCCGTTG
>CALGGL010000373.1 GCA_937915975.1 uncultured Lachnospiraceae bacterium
CCCCAGCCGTAGGTGTCCAGGACCACCTTGTTGCCGGTTTGCATATAGTACCAGCCGTCTTTTTTCCAAATGCCGAGTGTTTGACGATTAGTGCAGTGTCTTTGTAAACCTTTTTTACACACAAATTAAATTCCTTTTCCTCGGATACGATAAATCCGTGTAGCTGGTTTTCATCGAAATACTTGTGCGGAAGTTCCTTTAAAAAGCTTTGAGTATCTTCGTCCTTTGATATTTCCTTTGCAAATGCTCTTAATGCCGGTGTTCTCACTCCTATAAAATAAGAATCCTCCATACCCGGAATCAGCTTTTTATTAAACTCATTAAACTTCTTATCCTGAAGCTCAAAGAGCCTTTTTTCTATATCTTTTGTAATCATACATAACCCTCTTTTTTATACAAGTTCTCGTAAAAATACTTTCATTAGAACTTATTCTCACATTATCTTACTATAATATTTTTATTCTTTAGTTATAATAGCAACTGCGCAAGGCATCTTTCCTTCAATGACATCAAAGGCGACATTTTCATAACCTGCATCCTTAAAAAACTGCTTATAAGACTCAAAGTAAAATTCCTTTTTGAAGTTCACACCAAGAAGTTCAATAAATTTTACCATCGTACGCTCTTTACCGTTTTGTATATTAATGTAAGTCGGAATAATAACCTTTCCACCCTTCTTGCAAACTCTGACAAGCTCCTTAATGGCAGCCTGTGGGTCGTCCAAAAGATGAATAACATTTCCCGCAACAACCTTATCAAAGCAACCATCCTTAAAGCCAAGGTTCATAATATCGGCTCTCTTTATGGTTACATTATTAAAACCCCTGCATTTCTTCTTAACTCTTTTAAGCATCCCTGTAGACAGATCAGTAGCCAAAAGCTTTTTACAATTTGTCGCAATTCTTTTTGTGATAGCTCCCGTTCCGCAGGCACACTCAAGGACTATATCTTTTTTCTCTATCTCCCTCGCTACTCTTTCTCCGAGTCCCTTATAGACCTTACCGTTATAAATATTTTCAAATAAATCATAAGGTCCCGACATCAAATCCCAAATCATTTTGTTTCCTCCCCGTTAAAAATTTCCTTAAACAAATACAGGAAACATCCATAAAATGTATGCTTCCTGTATTACTCTTAGCCATGAAGTCCGTTTGACTGTCTTATCATATCTTCAACTACAATATCATATATTTCACCGATTGAAGCACAATACTCCAGCAGCTTCCAAGGCTCATTGGTATGAAAATGTATCTTTACCAAATCCTCATCACCTGCTGCGATAAGTGAATTTCCCTCGATATGAGTTGTTATGTAATCTGCGATATCATCCTCATCCAAATCCTCATCACGCCGGTCGATAAGCAGCTGGGTATCATAACGATACGCAAACTGATCATCCTCTGCATCTATACTTTTTACAGGTTCCATAATTATATCCTCCCATTATTTTATTTTAGGTTATACGCACCTAACCATAGGCATTATAACATCATTAGGTTATATTTTACAGTATATTTTTTATTCTAACAATACAATATCCGGATATTTTACAATTATCTTAATATCTATATAGCAGGCACTTTAATATCCGCAAGCAGTCCCTTATAGCTGTCACTCCACGCATACCATTGGTTATCCTTAGGATCTACATAAAAATCCACATATCTTGGTGTATCGGCACCATCAAAGGATACTATAATTCTTTCCAAATCAAGCTTAGGACCGTACATAGTTGAAGGCGGTATATTATAAACATACTCTTCCACAGTTACCGAAAAAGGTGTTGCAGGCGAATATCCGTTACTTACCGAAGCTCCGTCAAAATATGCATTTGCAAGATACAGATATTTATTATTCTGCATCATTCTGTCCTTTACAAACTGCTTTCCGAAGTTATTAAAGGTCATACCGCATGTCGGCGAATTCATCAAAGCCTCAAGCATACCGTTACAGGTATTGTTGTCCTCCGGTGTCCATGTTCTGAACGCACAAAAAAGAAGTGCCATGGTCAAATACTTACCGTTTTCACCGGAACGGTCAATGCTTTTAAGCTCTTCAACACTTGCAGGAAGCTCATTAAAAATCACTTTTGCCTGCTTGATATCAACATTTCTAACCCCTTCATTTTGAGTGTTACCATCCGAAGACTGCCTCGTAACCTGTGTAATCTCAATACTTGGCTGCACCATACATAATCCTCCTTGTAATTATAATACTTTCTCCCATTCGCTTTCCTTAAAGCCTGTAAGCACTGTCTTATCTGCTACAAGCATAGGTCTTTTTACAAGCATTCCGTCCGAAGCAAGAAGCTTAAACTGCTCATCCTCGCTCATATCGGGAAGCTTCTTTGATAATTCCATCTCCCTGTAAATCATGCCGCTGGTATTAAAAAATCTTTTTAACGGAAGTCCGCTTTGCTTATGATATTTCCTTAATGTTTTCTCATCCGGATTATTTTCCTTTAAATCGATAAGCTCATATTTTACCTTTTTTTCATCCAACCACTTAAGTGCCTTTTTACATGTGGAACATTTTGAATAACAATATACTTTAATCATCTTTATCCGCCTTTCTAATTAAACATTTCCTTTTGAACATCAATCACAAGTAATTTCATATATCTCCTCCGGTATTTTAACTATATAGGTTGCACCTGCGGTTTTAAGCTCCTCATAGCTTCCGTATCCGTAAAGTGCACCTATGGAATCAACACCTGCCTCATTTGCTCCCTCTATATCATACTTTCTGTCGCCTATCATAACGACCTTACTTTTATCATCAATGAAATTATCGCTGATTGCTCTTTCTATAAGCTCCTTCTTGCTCGGACTTCTTTCAGACCTGTCCGGTCCGATAACACAGACGAATTTACTATCCAATCCAAAATGCTCTATAATTCTTTTTGCTATATCTGCCGGCTTGGAGGTAACCACAAAAAGCTTTTTTCCGTCAGCAAAAAGCTTATCAACCAATTCCCTTATACCATCGTAAAGCGGTGCATCAAAAAGACCGCTTACCTCATAATATTCGCGATAATATGCAACTGCTTTTTCCGCATCCTCCTCCGACATTCCGTAGAAATCATGAAATGAATTAAATAATGGCGGACCTATGAATTTCTTCATATCATCGTCACTTTCAAAGCTTGAATCAACGCCCATTTTCTTAAGCGCAACTCTTGCCGACCTGATAATTCCAAACTCCGATTGTGTAATTGTACCGTCCAAATCAAAAAAGATATATTTATATTTTTCCATCATATCAACTTAAGCCTCATATCCTTATACTTCTGTTTTATATCTACAAAACCAAGCTTTTTATATATCGGATATCCTTCATCCGTAGCCATTAATTCAATACGACATAGTTTATTTTCCTTGGCATATTCAATCATATTTTTGATAAGTTCGGAGCATATC
>CALGGL010000374.1 GCA_937915975.1 uncultured Lachnospiraceae bacterium
GCTCTTCCGATCTACATATATGCAGCATGAAGAAAATTAATGGAAAACTCTCCACCCTTAAGCGGTGAGGCAAGTATAGATGCCGGAGCTTCCGCTATATCGGAAACCTTTGCGATTATCTCATTATACGCAAGGATGTTCTCATCATTTAATTCCACATCCTCATTTTTAAATGCATCTCCCAGAAGACTTTTTTCAAGGTCTCTTAACATATTTACAAATTTTGAAAGCTCTCTTGTGTCGACATTGACATCAAGGCTTGTCATACGAACCGAAACCTCCATGGTCATGGAAAGCCTTATCTCCTCCATCTGTCTTCTGGCGATTACTGCCTTGGCATCAAGAGTTCCCGCATTTAGATCCTTTTCATATGTAAAAAGTCTTTCATCCGCATCAGCATCCGAAAGCTCCCTTACAGCAGAAGCGACAGTAAGCTCCCTGCCCTGCTTCGCCATATCATATACAAGATCAGGACTTATGCTTTCTATATCCTCCATAAGCTTTTCGGCAGGATTTGCTTTTACTTCATCGGACATCTCAAGCAAAACCTCACCGGCTTCCTTACCTATGGACTGCTTTAATTCCTCATATCTTCTTATATTATCTGTGGTTAACGGAATGTCATTATTTATAAGAAGCTTAGCATCATTAAGACTTTCGTCGTCGGCCAAAAAGCCTGCCTGCTCGATTACCTTCTCAACCTGAGGCTTCATTTCCGCAAACATCTCATCGGTTATATTTTCCGTATTAACTCTGGTTCCGCTGAAATGTGCCTTATACAGGTTGTCCGTGTTAACAGGCATTTCGTTATGTAAGAGATAAATTATCTCGCTGTTATTAACTGTAAACTCTTCTGATATGTCCTTTGTTTTATTATCTGAAGCTTCATCAAGCTTTGCCTGATTAACGCTTGCTATATCAACATCAACCTCCACTCCGTTCATTTTTGCGGTTCCGCCGATTACGGTCATTCCGTCGGTATCACCTTTTGAAAGAGCTATAGCAGCCATAAGATTTTGCTGCTCCTCCTTATGTGCATTGTGGCGCATGGTATTGACCATACCCATAAGGTCAGACATACTTGCGCCCTCAACGTCAACACCCATAAGCTTAAGACGCTTTATCTCATCAGAAGAAAGGCTTCTCGCAATCTCTTTTTCATCTTCCTTTTCCTTAGCCTCCTCGGAAGCAGCATCCTGTCCGTCACGGCGCATTTTTTCCTGTCTGTTCTGAAGATACTCCTCAAAATTCTTCATAGTGGTATTTTCCAGATAGCCTCCGTCCTTTTCCTTGGTAAACTTATAACCGAGCAGACTGTCTATATCATTTTTCTGATTGTCCGTGGAAATATTATTATGCCATGAGGAATGAGTTCCCGTGCCAAATGCATCATTTGGCTGCAATTTATTGATATTATTATTAAGATTATCTATGATTTGTCCCATATAACACCCAACCTTTAATTAAATTATCTGTTATAATTATCGGACGGGTTCTGATAATTCTAAATAACCAAATCCTAATAACTGACATATTTTCCCGGATCAACCGGAACATCTTTCTCTCTCATTTCAAAATGAACGTGTGGTCCTGTACTGTCCCCCGTACTTCCCGAAAGGCCTAAGATATCTCCCTGTTTAACCGTCTGGCCAACCGACACAAGGGTTTCACTCATATGTCCGTATCTGGTTACTACACCGTTTCCGTGGTCAATGTAAACACTTATTCCATAGCCGCCGTTCCAGCCTGACTGGATAACCGTTCCGGCGGCAGAAGCCATAACGTTTGTTCCGGTAGGAACCGCAAGGTCAATTCCGTTATGATTGGTTCCCCATCTCGGACCGAAGCAGGAGGTTAAAATATAATCCGTAACCGGCAGTATATAGTCCGGCCTTTTGACGGTACCTATATGTACCACCCTGGGCACTGCCTCGGTTACCACATTTGTCTCAAGGATTTTTCTGTCACGTCTTTCACCGTTATAATAGGTCTCGATTACCGTTACCTCTCTGGTTCCGGGAGCCTCATCCTGTGTAACCTTTACCTCATCCTCATACATACTGTCATCGTATACATACATAACTTCAGTGTAATACGGATTGACATATTTGAAAATCTGCGTGGTTTTTCCTGTAAGAATCGGCTCCTTATCATCCATTCGGCTGTATAAAACCTCGGCAATTTCGTTTTCTCCGATATAATTGACATTGCTATTTCTCTTGCTTGTTTCTTCTATATAAATATCATCTTTAATATTGGTTTTTCCCTCCGAAAGAAGCTTTGCCTTTGCATCACCATACGCTTCATAAACCGCTGAAGGATTAGCCTTGGTAACGGCTACCGGACGGTTATCATAATAAATCATATAGCTGCTTCTGTTTTTATATGCTTGTCCGACAAATGCAGCAAATATAATAAACGCTGCAAAAATCATAATTTTTCTTTTGTAGGAAATCTTCAATGAATTAAATACATTTATCATTTTAATCTCCTCACTAAAATAGTTATATTCTTTTTGTATTGTATAAGTTCGCGGACCTATGTAATATCTTTATAACTTTTGTAACATTTTTGTAACAAATATATAA
>CALGGL010000375.1 GCA_937915975.1 uncultured Lachnospiraceae bacterium
GCACCAATGGCAAAGATGGTCTTTCACTTGCACAGAATGAGTGCTTTGATCTGATACTGCTCGATGTGATGCTGCCCGGTGCGAGTGGCTTTGAGCTGATGGATTATATCCGACCGACCGGAATGCCGGTCATCTTCATTACTGCCAAAGCAGACGTGAATGATCGCGTGCGCGGGCTGCACCTCGGCGCGGATGATTATCTGGTAAAGCCCTTTGAGATAGTCGAGCTTCTTGCCCGTATCAATATCGTCTTAAGACGATATAACAAGACAGAAAGCATACTGACCTTCAAGGACATAACCGTTGATACGGAAAACCACATCGTAAAAAAAGGTGATACTGCCGTTTCGCTCACTCCTAAAGAATTTGAGCTTTTGGTTGTATTTATCAGAAATAAAAATATCACTCTGTTTCGTGACAGGCTGTATGAGCTGGTATGGCCCGAGCTTATCTACAGCGACGAGCTTTCAGAAACCAGAACCCTTGACCTTCACATACAGAGACTCAGAAAAAAGCTTGACTTAAAAAACGACCTTAAGACCATTTATAACGCAGGCTATCGTCTGGCAGAATAAAGGAAATAAAAATGAAATTCAGATATAAAGTGCTTATCATTAATATGCTTTTGTTATCGGCTGTTTTGCTTGCAGTGGGATATGTCATACTAAAGAGAAGCTATGAGCTTGCTCTTGATACCCAGATTGAAAATGCTGTTTTGGAAAACAACCTTGCTGAAGCTTCAATTGAATACTCTCTTCTTTCGGTAATCAACAGTCCACGGTATAATTTGGACCGTGAACTTGATTCCATATCCGGACAGGTCTATGCAGGAATGATGAGCGATACCTCCGACCTCATAATACTATATTCGGGTAATCAGGTATTTTCCAGTGAGGAAAATATAATTATCCCCGATGATTTGATATTACAGGTGGATAATAATATTAAAAACTATATTATAACCGAAGAGGACGGCAAGCTTTTCATTTATATAGCTTCCTTTTGTAAAATAGATAAGGGTATCCTCAACATCATAACCAGAAGGGATATAACCGGTCTTAAGCGGTTTGTCAAAAAAAGTATAAATGATTACCGGAGTCTCTCTCTTATCATCCTTACATCTGCTACCTTAATTATTTATATTATAAGCTACTTCCTTACCAGACCGCTGGAAAAGCTAAACGACGTTACCGATGCCTTTGCACATGGAAGCTATAGTGAGCGAAGCAGCATAAAGGGACATGATGAGGTTGCCCTTTTGTCGGATAAGTTCAACCAGATGGCAGACTCCGTCGAAACCCATATAGACGAATTAAATGATATGATAAAACGAAGAGATCAGTTTGTTGCCGATTTTACCCATGAGATAAAAACTCCTATGACCGCAATAATCGGCTATGCAGACACCATGCGTTCCACCGACCTAGATGAGGACCAGCAGCTTATGGCGCTTAATTACATTTTCTCTGAAGGAAAAAGACTTGAGGATATGTCGATGAAGCTCTTTGATTTAATCTACCTTAAGTCCAACACCATAGATAAAAAGCCTATCTCTGCCGTCTCCTTCGGAAATGATATAGTAAACAGCGTTAAGCCTATACTATCTGCGGACGACATAAGCTTAAAATATGAATTTGAGCAGGGCATTATCACAGGCGACAGAGAGCTTTTAAAAACCGTTTTTATCAACCTGATAGATAATGCAAGAAAAGCCTCCTCCAAAGGAAGCAAGGTTATATTTAAAGGGGATAAAAAAGGGGAATTTTACTGTTTTACTGTTCAGGATTTTGGTGTCGGAATTGAAGAAAAGGATTTGTCCCGTATATGCGACGAATTTTATATGGTCGACAAATCCCGTTCGAGAAAGAAGGGCGGTGCCGGACTCGGACTATCCCTTGCCAGCCTTATCCTTAACAGACATGATGCGGATATGAAAATCGAAAGCACTCCTAATGTCGGAACGACCTTTAAAATATATTTTAAAATCGGAGATATCGAATGATGAAAAAGAATTTTTCAAACAACTTAATCAACATACTTGTAATAGCTTTATGTATAATATCTGCCTGTGCGTCGGTTTATGTACCTAAGCTTTTACTCAACAATCGTATGAATCAAAATATAGATAAGGTAAATGTCGTACCAACAGAATACTATTCCGGTCCTTCTGTAGCAGTGGTAAAAAGTGCTTCAAGACAGCTTTCCGCATATCAGCGATTACAGCTTATAACCAACAGCTGGGAAAGTAATGTTTCACCGGCTTCGGAAGACGAATGCAGCATATCCGAATACGATGCATATCTTTTGGCCTCCGACAATATTCTTGCGCTATATAACGACGGTCTTTATCCCGAAAAGATAAGCTCGGAATATCAAAACTGGTACACCTGGCGGGCAGTCCCTTATAAGGCCCTCGACACAACCTTTGGAATCTATGCTGCCATATATTGGGAAATAACCTATACAAGATACGACAATACCGAAAGCCATAAAGTTATCATAGATGAAAGCGGAGAACTTATTTGCGCTATCGCAACCGGAAAGGAAAATTATACCTCATATCTTCCTTCCATAAAAAGTACTGCAAAGCAAATATCGGCATCCGACATAAGCGAGGATGTCAAAAAAAATTATCATATCACTCTTCCTTCGGAAGGCGATGATATGGAAATAATCACATATAGTGAAACGAAAGAAAATTCCAATAATTCATATAATTATTATATAATACAGGGTGATGAATATTACGGAATATTCACCACCCCATAAAACTTGACAGGCACCTTGTCACATTAACATAAGTAAAATAAACTACTCGTATCCTATATATAAAAGCGAGCCATCGACTGCATTTATTACAACTCTTATGTTATAAGGTGACATCGAAAAGTCCCAAGCCGGTACAAAGGTAAATTCATTTTGTTTATCAGGATTGCTTACAGGATAGTAAACCAAATCAAGCGTATTTAAGTTTATGGCAGTTACACTGCATTTTGATGTATCAAAGCTTTGCTTTACATTTTCCCTTAAGGACTCCTTTATCGCTTCAAAATCAAGCAGTGCTGTATCATTTACGGATGGCTCTGCATAGTAAAAGCCTGCATCCAGCCTGGCGTAAAGAATCCCCTTTGAGCATATGTCAATCCAATATCCATCATAGCCTCCAGTCATGGAACCCTTTTGTTCCAAACCGGAACCGGTAAAAAGAAACGGTAAACCGTATGATTCTATACTAACAAAAAACGGATATCCATCAAAGTATTTACTGCCATCCTCTTTTACAAACTCTAACTGGGCAATTATTGCCTCGACCTCATCAGGTGATGCATTTTCAATTTCTATACTTGAAGATTCAGGCGTATCTTCAATATAAAAACTTTGGGCAAGAAGAGCTACAGTACCAAATGCATCCAGCTTTTCATTTAAAAAGCCGGCTGCTTCATCATATAATTTATCCCTATTTTTTATACATACATTTGAAGAATCATCCTTTAACTCCGAATGTCCGCCATTTTCATCTTCCATATATTCCATTCCGTAATATTCGTAATACTCCATAATAGAATCGTCTTCCATAAATTCATTTATGTCAACAGGAAGAAGTGTCATTACAAATATATATTTTTCAGGATTCATTGAAAAAATAATATAATACTCTTTGTCCTCATATGTTCCCTTATAGGTGTGAAGATCAAAGCCATTGAAGCTTGTCCATGAATTAACCGTTTCCTCAGTTACATCAGGATCAATTGTTTCACCGCTATATATATAATACTCTGTGTAAAGATGTTCCTTTAGAGGATAATCCGTTGCGTAAATATCCTTATCTCCGTATATAAGCTCCTCATGAACCTCTTCATAATCATTTCCAAACAGAGTATCCAGTATATCTTTTTCCCTTTTTTGCATATCGGATACAGCTTCTATGGTATATATTGGAATACTTCCGACATCCGGTACATCATAATTAATTTTTACATTAAACTTTGTTCCCCCGACCTCAAAGCTTTCCTGCCAATCAATCTTTTCTGTTTCGAGCTTATCGGATAAGCTTCCAAACTCGTTTGCTTTTACTTCTTGTCTGTCTGCATCCTCCTGCGAAGCAACCGCTTCGGTTCCGTAGTCGGATATATCGTTGTTCTTTTTGCCACAGGCAGGCAAGGTAATAATAAGCGATATAATTAAGGCTGCTAATGTAATTCTTTTATATAAATTTTTCATAAACAAATTTATGCCTCTTAATACTATTTTTATTATAATTCAAGCATAAAACATAAATGTATTAAATATGTTTCATAAATACTATTCACTCATATAAACAATCGAACCATCAACCGCATTTATTATTACCTCCAGACCTAATGTACCCGCACTGATGTGCCATACAGGGATTACACTTGCCTCATCTACATTTTCAGGATTAGGTATCGGAAAGTATTCAAATTCCAGATGGTCAAAGCTTACACGTCTGATTCCCCTGTTATAAAAATCAGCATTATTTTTTAATGCTTCAATAAACATCTCCTTTATGCTCTCCTCATCAAGCAATGCGGTATCAGTTGTAACCTGCTCTATGCTCTCATATAAAAGTATCATACTCACTTTATTTATCCCCTTTGAAGAAACCTCTATATAATCCAAGTCTCCCATCGTTTCTTCTCCATAGGAATAATTATATTGAACAAGCAGTTCTTTATTAAAAATGTTTTCTCTGCCGACATTAAATGCATAGATTCTTCTCCATCATCCATATTTTTATTATAGTTATTATCTTTTATTAATCCAATCATTATAACAGAAATTAAATCATAACGACTTTTATCCTCATCAAAATATCCGTACAAATCCTCTTTCAAAAACGAATATCTGGTTATGGTATTTTGTCTCATTTTGGGTGGATTTGTGCATATCCTGTCATAAGAAGCTATACTGGCTGCTGTATCAATCCGCCTTGCCAGATTGTTCTGTACTTTCAATATTCTTCCTCCTCATTTTACAATATAGATTTTGTTAATGCAACTCTAACAAGTTTAATTAATAAAACTTATTGCTAAAGCTTACTATTGTTTAACGGGATAAGCAGAATTATCTATAATAAATCCGGATGGGTAGAATTATAAAGAAATATAACTGCTTAAGAAGAACATACAACATAATAAAACAAAAATCAATAATTTTTAAGAAATGCAACAAATCGTGTCATTTTTATGTAAACTATATTTCAAAAAACTCAATTATTTATAAACACCAATGAACCATCAATTGCATTAACGATAATTCTTAAACTTAAGGTATTTGAATTAAGACACCATACAGGTATTAATGTTACTTCATCTTTATTTTCAGGGTTTGGTATTGGGTAATATCTGAAAAACAATCCATCAAAACTAACTCGTTTTATTGTTGTATCAGTTAAATCCAAATTATCAATTATTTGCTTTTTAAATATTTCAAGAAGACTTTCCGCATCCAACATAGAGGCATTATCTGTGCTTATGTCCAGGCTGTCGTATAAAACTCTGATACAAATGTAATTTATGCCCTTTGACGATACATTTATACACTGTGGCTCATGATCAATAAGTTCATCAATTACCGAACCGTCACAGATGATTTCATTTTCTATTATATTTTCCCCTATTTCAAATCCATAGCCATCAATAGCAACTATATCCGATACTGTTTTATCTATATCTGAATAATAATATAATTCTTCATCTGTATCATATAACATCCTGTTTTTATCCAGCTTTGTTACCAAAAAATCCATTGCAACTTGATAGCAATCATCCTTACTGTCCTTACATACATTTTCAAGGTTATAACTATTTTCACCCGGAAAACTATAATTGCTTGTAATTCTGTCATCATCCATAAAATCCGACATTTTTTTTGGAGTCATCCTCAATATTATATAATCAGGATCTGTGTGCTTTGAAATAACAACATAGTATTCTTTTTCGTCATAAATACCTTTATAAGTATGAAGATAAAAGCCTTCGTATTCCGACCATGAATTATAATACTTCTCACCCGAATATATTTCATTATCTCCGTTTACGTTTATGTATGGCTCTCCTTCTTCAAACAAGCACCTATGAACAATTGAAGCAACTTCACTATCATCATCCTCCAAATTTGTATGAACTTCTTCATAGTTTTCACCAAATATATTAATTAATAGTTCTCTTTCCTTTTTTTCAGTATCTGATAATGTATTAATCGTATATATTGGAATTTTATCCTGGTTTTCTACGTCATACATTAAATTAATTTTATAATTAATTCCACCATTATCAAAGCCTTTGTTGCCGGGGGCGTCGTTATCACTGGCATCCTGCTCTCCGATAACGAAACCGTTCGGGGTAAGCTCGGTAAGACCATGGATATTCTGAGTGACGTCGAGAAAGCGGTAAAAAACCCGTTGGGTAGTTTAGCGTCATCAATCAGCTCTGGATATTCTTCCGGAAGCCGAGAGATGGGCTACTACGAGTACCAGAACAACAAAGACCAGAGACTGTGGGAAATGAAGAAACTCGAAATGCAGTATAAGCATGACGAGGAAATGGCAAAGCTTCAGAAGAAAGAGGAGGAAGAAAAGGATGTTCAGAATTAAGGCGATTGGTAAGGCGCTACTTTCGTTGGCGATTATTGGCATTGGTGTTTGTGATGTTGCTCTCGGCGTTCCTAGTGCCCTTATAGCCATCGCAGATGCTATGGACGGCAAACCAAAGTCGACACACATTAACGTCGAGGTGAAACGAGATGGCTCCGAAGGAACTTCTGAACCAGTTTAAAACGATATTTCCCTTCTGGGCCCCGCGGGTTGCCAAATGGCAGCCCAAAGGGCCCTCTTCTATTAAGATCACCC
>CALGGL010000376.1 GCA_937915975.1 uncultured Lachnospiraceae bacterium
CCTTAGTTCTATCTACACCTTCCTTAACTGTAATAAGGAATCCGAACCAGCTAGGATCAGAGTTTGGAGCTGCCTCTGGCAGTATTACCTTATCTGAAATCTTCTGAAGACCAGCCTTAAGCCTATTAAAGTTCTCTTTTCTACGCTCTACGAACTTAGGGAACTTGATGATCTGGGCACATCCAATAGATGCCTGCATATCAGTTGCCTTAAGGTTGTATCCAAAGTGAGAATATACATATTTGTGATCATATCCCTTAGGCAGCTCTCCGTACTGATTATCAAATCTGTGACCGCACATATTATCTTTGCCCGAAGGACATACGCAATCTCTTCCCCAATCACGCATGGATCTGATTATCTTATTAAGAAGCGGATTGTCCGTATATACGGCTCCGCCCTCTCCCATAGTCATATGATGCGGCGGATAAAAGCTTGAAGTGCCTATATCTCCTATGGTACCGGTGTACTTTTCCACTCCGTTAATTGTGTACCTTGAACCCAGTGCATCGCAATTATCTTCTATGAGCCAAAGATTATGCTTATCGCAAAAAGCTTTTACCTTTTCCAAATCAAAAGGATTACCGAGAGTATGTGCCAGCATAACAGCCTTGGTTTTATCCGAAAGTGCAGACTCAAGCATACTGACGTCGATGTTATACTGCGGAATTGTCATATCGACAAATACCGGGATTGCACCATACTGTATAATCGCAGCAATTGTTGTCGGGAACCCCGCTGCCACCGTTATTACCTCATCGCCTCTTAATATTCTTCTTTCTTTTAACAAAGGGGAAGTAAGTGTCATAAACGCAAGTAAATTGGCTGATGAACCGGAATTTACAAGTGAGCAGTATTTTATACCGAGATATTCAGAAAGACCCTTTTCAAACCTTTCTGTATATCTTCCCGAGGTGAGCCAGAATTCCAAAGATGAATCCACAAGATTCACCATCTCGTTATAATCATAAACTCTTGAAGCATATGGTATTCTGTC
The DNA here is from genome assembly GCA_937915975.1 of uncultured Lachnospiraceae bacterium. Classification (GTDB taxonomy): domain Bacteria; phylum Bacillota; class Clostridia; order Lachnospirales; family Lachnospiraceae; genus Coprococcus_C. The sequence continues at coordinate 998 of CALGGL010000376.1, forward strand.
TCCGGGAGCAAAGCTTTTTTTATTGTTATGATACTTGTCACAATACTCCTTAACCATATCAAGTATTTCATTTCTTGCCTGTTCTTCTGTCTCATTATCAAACATAAAAGCACCTCATTCTTTATCATTCAAAAAATCATTTATCTGACTGTTCATAAATTCCGACATATCTTCTTTTTGGTTATAAGCCTTATACCAGTCGACGGTTTTTTTAACGGCATCCTCAACCTTCCACGTAGGGCTCCAGTCAAAGGTTTCTCTAAGCTTAGTGCAATCAAGCTTTAAAAATTTTGCTTCATGCGGTCCGCCATCGGATTTATTTACCCATTCCAGACCTTCCTGCCACTTTTCGCAAAACATATCCACAAGCTTTCCGGTTGTAATACAATCCTCGTCACAAGGCCCAATATTATAATTGCCCGAATATTTTTTATCCTCATATTGTTTTTTTACAATCATAAGATAAGCAAAAAGAGGTTCCAAAACATGCTGATAAGGCCTTATGGAATACGGATTTCTCACGATGATTTTTTCACCGACCGCTGCGGCTCTTGCACAATCGGGAACAATTCTGTCTTTCGCAAAATCTCCCCCACCGATAACATTACCGGCTCTCGCTGTGGAAACAGCGATATTCATATCGTTGAAAAAGGATTTAACATAGCTGTGTGTAACAAGCTCCGAGCAGGATTTACTGTTTGAATAAGGATCATAGCCATCCAATATATCATCCTCTCTGTATCCTCTTTCCTGAGAAAAAGTAGTTTCCTGAACTGTTCTTTTTA
>CALGGL010000377.1 GCA_937915975.1 uncultured Lachnospiraceae bacterium
CGCCAACCTCTTTGAGAATAATGTGGCGGGAATAGCGCTCTAACTGTTCGTTTGTAAATGCCATTAACAGCCGCCTCCCATAAAGTACAAGAACTCAATTTCGTCGCCGTCTTTAATTACCGTTGTTTCCAGCTCAGCCGGCTGCACAAATTCATCATTAAGCGTAACCGTAACATAAAGCGGGTTTTCAACGTCCTCCGCCTCAATTAACTGCTTTACGGTCAGACCCTCTGCATATTCCTTCTTGTTTCCTGCAACTGTGATAATCATAATTATTCCTCCACCTTTTTTACAATAAGATTATAAGTTCCGTCATCATTTTGTGAGGTTGTCATATCCGCTATTCCGTAATAAGTATAATCTGTACCGTTGTAGTTCCTTGTCTCTCCGGTTTTTCCCATGGTAATATACTGGTCTTCCCTGTCTGATTCAAGCAAGCAAACATTTACCATATCAAAAGCCTCAAAATCATATATACTTTCACCGCGGAAGAAAGGAGTTATGTTTATTGCTATACCGTCTAAGCTTACAACAAGCGTATTGCTGTCATTTACAATTACTTCCTCTTCGGTACTTTCCTCTGTCTTTGCATCGGTTACGGTAGCATCAGTTACAGTTGCTTCTTCCGTTTTCATATCAGGTCTGTAGAATTCCTTTTCTCTTTTTTCCTCTTTACCGCAGCCTGTGAGCGAAGCTATACACATCGCTAATACAAGTGAAGCTGCTTTTATTTTATTTACCGTTTTCTTCATATTTTTTTAACTTCCCCTTCCATATAATATGAAACACGATACCTGCCAACATATCAATTATCACAAATTAAATATAATATTTCTCGACCGTCTTATCCCAAAGCTCCTCTAAGGTCTTATCCATGGTAAATACATTTAATGATGTACCTGTTGTTATTGAGAGCCTGTTATCCGAATATATAACATTCATAAAAAGTGCTCTTACATTATCCGGATGTATCGGAATATTGTTCATCTCAATCAAGCGATTTACATTATCCTTATTGAACATAAGAATAAGCTTCATCTTAACCGGAAGCTTACCGCCCTTTAAAAAGTCCAGAACCGTCCTCTTTACATCCTTCCAACAGATATATTCCATATCATTCATCTGTCCGAGTTCTTCCTCCGAATAAAATGCTTTATTGACCTTTCCGTCAATCTCATAGGAAACATCAGCTTCAAGCTTTACGGAAAAAAGGTAAAAGCTTTCATATCTCTCTTCTTTAAAAAGTCCGTTCAAAAAAGCCTTTATATCTTTAATTTCGCTAACATCAAAACTCTTCACAATAAACCTCTACTTCTGATTAAGATTAATCGTCATAATATAGTATGGTCCATAATTTTCAGGACTGTATGTAAATGAAGTAATTCCCTGAACATTTGCTATCTGTGACATATCATAGGTATCCTTGTCATAATCGGTGAGTACATACTCTATGGTTCCGTTAGGATATCTGGTGGCAAAAAAATCCACCTTACTCTTAAACGCCTGATAATCTCCTATCAGGTTATTTACCTGAAAATAATTATATGTCATATCATCACAGGAATCATAATCGGAAAATGTCCATTCGTGCGTGTCATCCATTATATCATCGGTAACATTAAAAAACTCATGTCCGGCGAAGCTTCCTCTGTCCGGTATAGGATCATCCCATGTAGAATCAACCTGATACCATTTGCCGTCAAGCTTCACTCTGTTCCATGCATGAAGCTCACCGTTTGCCCAACCGGTCATAATCTCATTTTCAATTCCCACACAATTAAGCAAAAGAGCCATTGCTTCAGCATATCCGTTACATACGGCCTTTCCCTGAACCAAAACACCATAAGCCCTGTATGCATAGTCATTTGAGTAATCCACATAACCGTATTCACAATTTGTTACAATGTAATCATGAATTGCAAGCTCCTTTTCGTAATCCGTCATATTCGGACTGATTATCCTCGGAATAATTACATTAACCTGTTCATAGAGCTTCATAGCCGCCGGTCTGTCGGAAGGAATTCCTGTTCCGTTAACGTACTTTTGATATACATAATAATTGTCAGATATTTCATAGAAAAACCTTACCTTTAATCCATGTCTGCTCTTTTCAAGAACAGAATACTGACTTACGCTGCCGTTAAGATTGCAGATATAATCATTAATACCTGCCAAATCGTCAGCCTTAATATCCTTTATATAAAAATCTCCGCTTTTTTTACCCTCGTCTATCTGATCGGCAATCATTTTTGTCAGCTCAGCCATATCACCGGTTGTCTGATCCGGATGAAAATGTGCTCCTATATCCCAACTGAACATATATGCAACAAAAATAATTGCAATCACTAAAACAGGTACTATCAGATATAATTTTGAACCGCTTTCTCTCATTAATTAATATTCCTCATTAAAAATTATTTATCGTCTATATCTTCATCATCATTTTCTTCATCTTTTTTATTCATCATCCTTCCCGTTATAACCAAAACGACGGTAAGAATAACCGAAATTATAAGACATATAGCTATAAGCAAGGGCTTGCTGCTGTCACCTGTTGATGCCATAAGCACAGCAAAAATATCATTCATAATACAGTTCCTCCTATATAAACAAACAAAACTTATTATATTATAAAGCGTTAATATAAAATAATCAAATTCTTTTTATACGCTTGCTTAGTTTTGCTCGTTGTTGTAAAATAGCATAGATTAAAGCTATAAATAATACGAAGGTGAGGTAACAATATGGCTCAGCTCTGGGGTGGTCGTTTTACAAAGGAAACTGACCAATTAGTTTATAATTTCAACGCATCAATATCCTTTGACCAAAAGTTTTACAGACAGGATATACGCGGAAGCATAGCTCATGTAACTATGCTTGCAGCTTCGGGAATACTTACAGAGGATGAAAAAGAGCAAATAATTGACGGGCTAAACGGCATTCTTAATGATGTAGAAACCGGAAAGCTTGAAATAACGGATAAATACGAGGATATTCACAGCTTTGTCGAAGCAAATCTTATTGACAGAATAGGCGATGTCGGAAAGAAACTCCATACCGGTCGTTCAAGAAATGATCAGGTGGCTCTTGATATGAAGCTTTATACAAGAGATGAACTAATAGAAGTAAAAAAGCTTATAATTACATTGATAAAAGAGCTTCACAAGCTTATGAAGGAAAACATCGATACATATATGCCGGGCTTTACACATCTTCAAAAAGCCCAGCCTGTAACCTTTGCACATCATATAGGCGCATATATGGAAATGTTTAAAAGAGATTTAAGCCGTATAAATGACATTTACGAAAGAATGAATTACTGTCCTTTGGGTGCAGGTGCATTAGCCGGAACCACATATCCTTTAGACAGGGAGCTTACGGCAAGCCTGCTTGATTTTAAAGGTCCCACACTTAACAGTATGGATTCCGTTTCTGACAGGGATTATGTCATAGAAATGCTTTCTGCATTTGCCACAATTATGATGCATCTTTCAAGATTTTCAGAGGAAATAATCATTTGGAATTCCAATGAATATCAATTTGTTGAGCTGGACGATGCATACAGCACCGGAAGCTCAATTATGCCTCAGAAGAAAAACCCTGACATAGCAGAGCTTGTTCGCGGTAAAACCGGACGTGTGTACGGAGCTTTAACTTCGATTCTTACTACTATGAAGGGTATTCCGCTTGCATATAATAAAGATATGCAGGAGGATAAGGAGCTAACCTTTGATGCCATAGATACGGTAAAAGGCTGTCTTGCTCTTTTTACAGGTATGATATCTACGATGAAGCTTAATAAGGTCAATATGGAAAAAAGTGCAATGAACGGATTTACCAATGCCACGGATGCAGCAGATTATCTGGTTAATCACGGTGTTCCTTTCAGAGATGCACACGGTATAGTCGGTCAACTGGTACTCTACTGTATCGATAAAAACATATCTCTTCTTGACATGAGTATAGATGAATATAAATCCATAAGTCCTGTTTTTGAAGATGATATATATGACGCCATAAGCCTTAAAACCTGCGTTGAGAAAAGAAATACCATAGGTGCTCCGGGATACGAAGCCATAAATAAGGTCATTGCCATAAATGAAGAGTTTATAAAAAGCCTTGAATAAATGACTTAGAATTAAGAATATAATCAATTATTATGTAAGGAGCAGACAAACATGAATAATACAGACAAAGCAAAATTAGACGTCGCAAGAAGAATGCTCAAGGGCAAAATTGAGGTTGAAGAAGTCGCAATGATGACCGATATAAATATTGAGACAATAAAAAAACTTGACGAGGAAATAAATCCTAAGAATTCAGATGCAGCGATATTGGAAAACCTTGATAATGTTGACTTGGATATAGGACAACTGTTATTTGATGATATGCCTGCCGAGGACGAAGAGCTTGAGGGCTTCAAAGCGGCAGATACTCATCGAGAGGATTAAAACAAATTAAATATATCGGCATAAAAGGAGGGACATCATATGAAAATAAGAAAATGCAATCGTGGATTTACACTTGTTGAACTTATAATTGTCATTGCAATTATGGCAATTTTAGCCGGACTAATGGCTCCCGGATTGATACGATATATAAACAAAGCAAGAAAAGCAAGAGATAAGGCAGCCGCAGAGGCTATCGGCAAGTCTTTACAGGCAGCCTATACTTCTGATGAAGAATTAACAGAATTTATAGATTATGCAACCAGCACATACGGAAACAACATGGAAGCAAACCCAAGTGATAACAAATATTATCGTGTTTTGGGTTATGCAAATGTTCCTACCGGCTCACATGCAAAATACGCAATGGATTTTCATGTTATCAATACAGCCTTACCTTCCGATTTAAACAAGGCAGATTTAGCCGTTCTTATTAAATCATATATTGATACAGAGCTGGTTCCTTTAAAATTTGAAAAGGATAATGTACTTGATGAATGGATAATATGCGCTGACAAAAACCAGAACATCTATATATTTGTCGGTGCAGGTATGAATGATAACAGATATTTCATCTCCAAGGACGGCATCAATGATATGGGACACGGTCGCCAATGCTATATGATTTGGCCCGAAGTAGACCCCAGATATGATGCTCTCGGAACTCCAAACGATGCAAGATAAATCAATATAAGACAGGCAGCATTTCACCCTTTAAGGTACACGCAAATCTCGCTGTCACTCACGATTTGCTTATCACCTTAAAGGGTGTAATTCTGCCTGTCTCTCCTTATCTTAAATAATTTCTCATACTTTTTATTGCGCTTTTTTCGAGACGACTTACCTGAGCCTGCGAAATTGAAATTTCATCGGCAACCTCGGTTTGGGTTTTACCCTCAAAAAATCTTAGCTTTATAATGTTATATTCTCTGTCATCAAGTCTGTTCATGGCATCTCTTAATGACATATTTTCCACCCAGTTTTCCTCACGGTTTTTCTTATCGCTTATCTGATCCATAAGATATAGTACATCCTGTCCCTCCTGATACACGGGTTCAAACAATGACATGGGCGTCGCTATGGCATCCAATGCATTTATAATATCCTCCTCCGGCATATCAACCTCAAGTGCAATTTCCTTAACAGTAGGTTCTCTGTCAAGCTTCTTTGTAAGTATATCCTTTGCATAGATTGCTTTATAAGCTATATCTCTTAAGGAGCGTGAAACTCTTATGGCATTATTGTCTCTCATATATCTTCTGCACTCTCCTATAATCATCGGCACAGCATAGGTTGAAAATTTAACATCCAGCTTTCTGTCAAAATTATCAATAGCCTTGATAAGTCCTATACATCCCACCTGAAATAAATCATCTGCATTTTCCTGATTTTTTCCTGCAAATTTTTGAATCACACTTAGTACCAATCTGAGATTTCCTTTAATAAATTCCTCTCTTGCTTCTTTATCGCCCTTATCTATTCGCTCAAATAAAGCTTCCTTTTCTTCATCGGAAAGTAAAGGAAGCTTTGATGTGTTAACTCCACAAATAACCACCTTATTAAGTGCCATCTTTAATTCCTCCAAAGTACAAAATGTATACTTTAAAGGATTCACATTTGTGAAGCTTTCTATTCAATTTTTAAGCTGGTAATTCTTTACTGCTGGTTATTTTCTTCAAGCATCTTAACCTTAGTTTCATAAAGCTTCTTTGATAAATCAACATAATGAATATGCGGATTTTCATAACGTTGCTCTTCTTCCCATACCTTGTCTTTAAGCTGGTCCGCAACATAAGCTTTAATTTCCTTTAACTCAGGCTTTTTATAAACGAGCTCGCCATCCTTGAATATAGGAACCTGAAGCTCCTTAACGTCAACATTTTCAAATTTCATTTTCTTCCAAGGCTTCTTAGGATCAACATATGCAAAAGGCTCATCTCCCTTAACCTCTTCATCATTAAGTGTAATTAGATCTGCAAGACCGTAACCTGTTTCTCTGCTGAATATTCTCCATAACCTCTTCTTACCCGGATTGGTTATCTTTTCAACATTTTCTGAAATCTTAATCTTAGGAACATACTCTCCGTCTTTTCCGTCCTTAACGGCAACAAGCTTATATACTCCTCCGAATACAGGATCTGACTTTGAAGTAATCATTCTTTCTCCCACACCGTAGGAATTAATTTTTGCCCCCTGTTTATTAAGAGATCTGATAAGATACTCATCAACACTGTTTGATACAACTACATTACAATCCTGCATGTCGTTTGCATCAAGCTGCTTTCTTATTTTCTTTGAGAAATATGCAAGGTCGCCGCTGTCTATTCTTACGCCCTTGAGTCTTTTACCCATCGGTTCAAGAACCTCTTTTGCAACCTTAATAGCATTTACAAGACCGCTCTTTAATATATCATAGGTATCTATAAGAAGCACACAGTTATCCGGATAAACCTCCGCATAAGCCTTAAATGCCTCGTACTCATTATCAAAGAACTGTACCCAGCTGTGTGCCATGGTTCCGATAGCCGGCACACCAAACATTTCATCGGCAAGCACCGTTGCTGTTGCAGCCGCTCCACCTATATATGCCGCTCTTGCACCGAGAGTTGCATATATAGGTGGAGCGGCATAA
>CALGGL010000378.1 GCA_937915975.1 uncultured Lachnospiraceae bacterium
AGTATAACAAGATCGTCATCCGATACGCCGTCACCGTAGAGCAATTTAAAATACCTGCAATGAAGCTTAACCACATCTCTCGGCGTCTTCGGATAATTACCTACGAAGTCATAAACACAAAGCTCCTCTGTTTCGGTTTTTGTTGCCTCCGCCTTTCGCTTGGATGACCTGTTACCGAGATGATTGAAATATATAAGTACAATGACAACCAAAAATATTGCCACCAACACTAATTTAACTGTTTCAAGAGAACCCTTTTTCTTTTTCATAAAAAGCCTCCTTTCATACCGCAGTTAATAAATCTAAAACTCAAGCTACTATACCGCAGTTCTTAACTATAAGCCCAATCAATAGCTCCGTATTACTCCTCAAACTTAAGCTCCTTTTCCATCCTGTCCTTTCCCATGACAGCTCTCGGAAATATGCTCTTAACCATATCCTCAAATTCCGCCGGTCTGTTGGTAGCGGGGCTGTAATGCGTAAGCCACATTTCCTTAACATCAGCCTCCTTGGCAAGATTGGCTGCCTCACGCATAGTCATATGCTTATGCTCTTTTGCCTTATCAAGCTTATCATCCTCTCCGTACATACCCTCGCAGATAAAAAGGTCTGCGCCCTTGGCATGCTCCGCGATAGACGGAATCGGTCTGGTATCCGTACAATAGGTACACTTAAGCCCTTTCCTTGCTTCTCCCATAACCATATCACTCGTATAATCTCTTCCTTCATAATTAACCGTCTCGCCTCTTTGCAGAATGCTCCAATAGTTAACGGGAAGTCCGAGTGCCTTTGCCTTTTCAACATCAAATTTGCCGGCTCTGTCAAGCAGTATGTTATAGCCATAGCAGGTAACTCTGTGATTTACCTTAAATGCTTCTATCTTAAGTCCGCATATATCAATTATTTCACATTCATTTTCAAGCTCTATGAATTTTATATCAAAGGGCAGCTCCGGTGCAATTATTCTGAGCGAATTAACAACCTTTGCAAGTCCCTTCGGTCCAATCATGGTTAGCGGCTTTGTTCTTTCGGCATTACCCATGGTTAAAAGCATTCCCGGAAGTCCGCTTATATGGTCAGCGTGAAAATGTGTTATACATATCACATCTATCGGTTTAAAGCTAAAGCCCTTTATCCTTATTGAATTCTGTGTGCCCTCGCCGCAATCTATAAGTATGCTGCTTCCGTTATATCTGACCAAAAGTGAAGTAAGATATCTGTACGGAAGCGGAAGCATACCGCCTGTTCCAAGCAAGCATATATCTAACATGTCCCACCTCTTAAAGCTTATATTCGTAAATAACCGCATCCTCGACAGGTGCGTTATAATAATCTTTCCTTACGGATATATTATCATATCCGAACGTCTCATACAATCTTCTTGCCTTAATATTGCTCTGTCTTACCTCAAGAATACTTCTTACGCAGTAAGGCTTTATGTAATCAAGGTACTCCTGCATCAAAGCCCTTCCTATTCCCCTTCGCTGAAGCTCGGTTGAAACTGCAATCCTAAGAAGCTCCGACTCATCAATAATTACATTTGCCATAAGATATCCGGCAAATATATAATCCTCCTCATCAACATAGTTGTCCTTATCTATAGCGATGTGAGTATCGTTAGCCTTATCATAATCCGGTCCGCCCAAAATTACTTTTACTCTGATATCGCCCTCTAATTCAAAGGCGGCAAATAAAACATTGTAATCCTGTTCAATCGAATCGGTTATGCTCTCCTCTGACCATGCATCTGAAAATGTTCTGCTTTCTATGTCAGCAATATTTTCAATTATACTGTCAACGTCCATTTTTCTCCTCTCGTTCACGTTCCGCCTGGGATTTTCTAAGATAAATCGGCTTGACATCGTCTGCCGTTTCTTCCTTTCCCTCTCTTAGATAAATCATTCCAAGTGAAGCTACCGCACCCGCTCTTTGTCTGTTTAAATGTGCCGGTGCATATAATACATTAACACTTGCTGTTTTCTGTATGGTATCCTTAAATACAGGAACTCCGTCTCCTACAAATATAACATCCCTTCCAAGTTCATTTATTATGCCCATGATGTCATTTATATCCATAGCATCCTGTTCCCTGATTTTAATCAAAGTGTCATTATAAAATTCATACAAAGCCGTATAGACCTGATTTCTTCTCGCGTCAAGAATCGGACATATAAGCTTGTCTGTGCCCCACATATTATAAGCAAGTGCGTCACAGGTAGGTACAGCAATAACCGGCTTATCAAGCGCAAGTCCAAGTCCCTTAACCGTCGACATACCGATTCTCAAGCCTGTAAATGAACCCGGTCCTGCCGCAACAGCGATAGCGTCAACCGTATCAAGATCAAGCTCTGTCATACGAACTACTTCATCAAACATAGGAAGCAGTGTCTGCGAATGTGTTTTTTTATAATTAACCGAGTATTCCGCAACAAGTATATCATCACAAATCACCGCAACACTTGCCACCATACCCGAGCTGTCAAATCCCAAAATCTTCATATTAATTCTTTTCCTCTATCGTAATCCTTCTGTAATCGAAGCCTTTTTCAACATCCTTTGTAATGGTAACCTTTTTATAATGGGACGGAAGTATATCCTCGATAAGCTCTGCCCACTCTATAAGGCAGACTCCGTCACTGTCAATTTTATCATAATATCCTATCTCATCCATCTCATCCGGGTCACCTATCCGATACACATCAAAATGATAAAACGGTAGTCTTCCCTCATGATATTCCTTAAGTATGGTAAAGGTGGGACTGCTTATGGGTTCGTTAATTCCAAGACCTTTTCCGAAGCCCTGTGACAATACCGTTTTTCCGGTACCCAAATCTCCATACAGGCAATATACCTCGCCCGGCTTAGCATCTTCCGCCAACTTTACACCTATATCAAATGTATCCTCTCTATTAAAACTATCCATCTCATTATCCAATCTTATTTAAATTTTATGAAGTTTCACTCTGACACATTTTATGATACTAAGCAAATCGTGAGCGACAGCGAGATTTGCGTGTATCATAAAATGTGTCAGTGAGAAAATATACATTTTATAATCCCTTGCCTGTCTGATAGACTTTTAAATTGCTGCTCAGTCTCGGTCTGTATTCTGCCGTAAACTGAACGGCTGTCGAAAGTATCCTTCCCTTATCCTTGCCAAGCTCAGAGGTAGGTATTACAAACGCCGACATAGGTCCCGTATATATAGCTATCATACTTTTTGTAAGCATAATTCTTGTGATATCGCTCCACTTAACCTCTTGCGAAAGCTCGCCCTGGCTTATGATTATTCCCTCACTTCCGAAAGTGTAGTCAAGAGGCTCCTTATAAGAGGGGCTTGTGTCAAGCTGCTTTTTGGTTTTAAGAGCAAGTGAAAGGGGATTCAAAACCGTAAATGCAAGTGCAACTATTAAAAATATTATTTTATTTATTATCGAAAGCTGATTCCATCCGCCAGCAAGTATCACTATTGAACCCACACTTAAAATCAGTCCCAGAACACCCATTATATTTCTGTAATTTGTGTTCATTACATAACTGTATAATGCTTTAAATGTCATCTTAACCGACTTGGTTTTTGTATCTGTCATAGCTATCCTTTCTACCTAAAGCTCAAGTTCTATCTTTCTGTGCTTATTCTCATATGCCCTGTATGTAACTCCTGCCATATCAAACATCTTCTTGGATGCTATAGTGCTGTCGGTATCCTGATACTTGTCCGAAAGATATATTATCTCACTTATACCTGACTGAATAATTGCCTTTGCACACTCATTACACGGAAAAAGTGTTGTGTAGCATCTTGCTCCCTTAAGGTTTCCGGCACCACGGTAATTAAGAATCGCATTCAGCTCTGCGTGACATACATATATATATTTACTTTCAAGTGCAGCACCCTCTCTGTTCCAAGGCATCTCGTCATCGTCACAGCCTGCCGGCATACCATTGTAGCCCATGGAAAGTATTCTGTTATCATCTCCGACTATACAGGCTCCAACCTGTGTTCCCGGGTCCTTACTTCTTTCGGCTGACATTATGGCAATACCCATAAAATACTGATCCCAGTTAATGTAGTCTTGTCTTTTTTTGGAGTATGTCATAGATACGATCCGCCTTTCCATGGTGATACTACTGTTATTTTACCATGGAAAGGAAAAAATGTAAATAGAAATAGGGCAAAGAAAAGCAACAAAATAGGGCAAAGAAAAAGCCACTCAGTGCCAGCACGACTGTCTTCTGAGTGACGTTTATTTCAATTCTGAGTTTACTTGTTATTAAGCAAGTTTATTGACTGCCTGAGTCAGTCTGGAAACTTTTCTGGCAGCGTTGTTTTTATGGTAAATTCCCTTGGAACAAGCACGGTCGATGGTAGAAACGGCTGCCTTCAAAGCGTCCTGGGCAGCTGCCTTATCACCGGCAGCGATACAAGCTTCTACTTTTTTGATCGCTGTTTTCACGCCGGAACGAATGG
>CALGGL010000379.1 GCA_937915975.1 uncultured Lachnospiraceae bacterium
CCTCGGAGTAGCTGTTGGCGATGATGCCTGCAACGCGGTTGATCTTCTCCGCGTCTGCCACGCTGCTGCCGCCGAATTTCTTGACTATCAGCATAACGTTTTCTGTTCCTCTCTTTCTTCAGCGGCAGAAGGTCCTCTCCCCTCTGCCGGAAAAGTCTTTTCAGAAGTATCCTATTCCTCAATCCATCAGGCGGTACATGGAGCGCAAAACCAGGTTGCGCGTCATGACCTTGATGGCGTGGGCGTACATCGGGGCGGTGGCAAAGGCATACTCGTCGGTCGGCGCGCCGTCATAGGTGATGAAGCGGATGTTGCCGAAGGCCCTGCCGATCTCGGACAGAGGCGAGGTCGTGCGCACAAACCAGCGGCTCACGATGTCGTCCGAATCCGTAAAGCCTGCGGGGTCGTGCTCGTCCCAGCCCGGCTGCGGAAAGATCTGCGGAAAGAGAAACGACTGTAAAACATTCAGACGAAAGAAAGACCGTTGAAAGAAGTATCGTTAAGAAAACAACTACAGTTAAAGATGATTCGGCAGTTAAGACGTCTTCCGGTGATGATGAGGTAAAAAAACCTTTAAGAAAAGAACCGGTTAAGAGTGAGAGCTTAAAGAACGAGGCAGTAAAGGCTGATACTGTTAAGACAGATGTCGAGAAAACAGATGCGGTAAAAAAGACGACAGTAAAAAGTGAAGATGTAAAAAAGGATGAGGTAAGACCGGTAAGAGAAAGTAGACCAGACAGAGAAGGAAGACCGGCAAGAGACGGAAGACCAGACAGAGAAGGAAGACCGGTAAGAGACGGAAGACCAGACAGAGAAGGAAGACCGGTAAGAGACGGAAGACCTGACAGAGACAGCAGAGACGGAAGAACTACAAGACCTTCACGTGACAGACAGGATTTTGACGGTGAAAAGAGAAGACCTTCGCAGGGTAAAAGAGATTTTTCAAGAAGTGAATCCGTAGACGAGGAGCCGTTAAGAAAGGAATCCAGAAAGGATAGAGACAGAAGTAAGGAAAGAGACAGAGAGAAAGAAAGAGAAAGAGATAACAGGGACAGAGACAGGGAGAAAGATTTTGACAGAGAAAGGCCGGGTAAAAAGGACGGTAAGAGAAAAGAAGGCAAGAAAGTTGAGATGCCTAAGAAAGAAGCTCCTAAGAAGCAGGAGCCGGTTGAACCTGTTATTAAGTCTATCAAGTTTCCTGAGGTGCTTACTGTAAGTGAACTTGCATCTAAGATAAAGGTACCTGTTGCACAGCTTATTAAGAAGCTCTTTATGTCAGGAAAGCTTTATAATGTCAATTCGGATCTTTCGTTTGATGAGGCTGCTGAAATTGCTCTTGAGTACAACTACATAGCTGAAGAGGAAGAACAGGTAGATGTAATTGAAGAGCTTTTAAAGGAAGAGGATGAGGATGAGTCACTTATGACTCCGCGTCCGCCTGTAGTATGTGTTATGGGACACGTTGATCATGGTAAAACATCTCTTCTTGACGCTATAAGACATTCGGATGTTACTGCAGGAGAGGCAGGAGGAATAACTCAGCACATCGGTGCGTCTGTTGTAAAGATTAACGGACAAAGAATTACTTTCCTTGATACTCCGGGACATGAAGCCTTTACAGCTATGCGTATGAGAGGCGCACAGTCTACGGATATTGCAATTTTGGTAGTTGCAGCCGATGACGGTGTTATGCCGCAGACGGTTGAAGCTATTAATCATGCCAAGGCTGCCGGAATAGAGATAATTGTCGCTATCAATAAGATTGATAAAGAAAGTGCCAATATAGACAGGGTTAAACAGGAACTTATGGAATATGAGCTTGTTCCTGAGGATTGGGGCGGTTCAACTATATTCTGCCCTGTATCCGCTCATACTAAGGAGGGTATTGATAACCTTCTTGAAATGATTATCCTGACCTCCGAAATTCTTGAGCTTAAGGCTAACAAGAACAGAAGTGCAAGAGGTATCGTTATCGAGGCTCAGCTTGATAAAGGACGCGGTTCCGTTGCAACCGTACTTGTTCAAAAGGGTACTCTTAAGGTTGGAGATTATGTTGCGGTAGGTGCCGTTCATGGTAAGGTAAGAGCCATGTTTGATGATAAGCACAGAAGTGTTAAGGAAGCACTTCCGTCGACTCCTGTCGAGATACTTGGCCTTAACGGCGTACCTGAGTCGGGCGAAATATTTATGACAACCGCAAACGAAAAGGAAGCAAGACAGATTTCGGATGCGTTTATTAACAGAGGTAAGGAAAGACTTATTGCCGATACTAAGTCGAGAATGTCACTGGATGACCTTTATAATAAGATTCAGGAGGGTAACGTTAAGGACCTTAATCTTATTATCAAGGCTGATGTTCAGGGCTCGGTTGAGGCAGTTAAGGCAAGTCTTCTTAAGCTTTCCAACGAAGAGGTGGCTGTAAAGTGTATTCACTCCGGTGTTGGTGCCATAAATGAATCCGACGTTATACTTGCATCTGCTTCAAATGCAATAATTATCGGATTTAACATAAGACCTGATAATCAGGCTAAGGACGTTGCAGACAGAGAAAAGGTTGATATCAGATTATACAGAGTTATTTATAATGCAATTGAGGATATTGAATCGGCTATGAAGGGAATGCTTGATCCTATCTATGAGGAGCAGGTTATCGGTCATGCTGAGGTAAGACAGACATATAAGGCTTCAGGTGTCGGTACAATTGCAGGCTCATATGTCCTTGACGGAACAATTCAAAGAAATGCAACCATCAGATTATCACGTGAGGGTGAGCAGATATTTGAAGGACCGCTTGCATCACTTAAGAGATTCAAGGATGATGTCAAGGAGGTTAAGTCAGGCTTTGAATGCGGTATCGTTCTTGAGGACTTCAACGATATAAAGGTTGAAGACCAGATTGAAGCATATATAATGGTTGAGGTGCCAAGATAATATGAAAAAAACAAGTCATAAAAATCAAAGAATAAACGGTGAGGTTCAAAGAGAATTAAGCCGTATTATCAGTAGGGAAATTAAGGACCCGCGTATTAATCCGATGACATCCGTTACGGATGTTATCGTTACGTCGGATCTTAAGTTCTGCAAGGCATTTATAAGTGTATTGGGAGACGAGGAGTCAGCAAAGGAAACCTTTGCCGGTCTTCAAAGTGCAAGCGGATATATCAGACGAGAGCTTGCAAAAAGCATAAATTTAAGAAATACTCCCGAGCTTACATTTGTTATGGATAATTCCATAGAATACGGAATAAAGATGTCAAAGAAAATTGATGATGTAATCGGAAGCGATAAAGATGCCGACTTGGACAATTTTGACGGAGACGAAGATGAATAAATTAATTGAAAAAATTGAAGAGGCCGAAAGTATAGCTATATTCGGACATTTGAATCCGGATGGAGACTGTATAGGATCCTGCTTTGGACTGTGGAATTATATAAAGGATAATTATGAGGATAAGGAAGTTAATGTATATCTTCAGCCGATTATCGAAAAATTCAGGTTTATCAGGGGAACCGACAGTGTTATCAGTATTCCCGATGATAAGGTATATGATCTTGGGATTTCTCTTGATTGCGGTGACACAGACAGACATGGGGATTTCGGAAGCATTTATAAAAATGCAAAATATACGATTTGCTTTGACCATCATAGGAGTAACGAAGGATTTGGGGATTTCTTTTATTGTGAGCCTGAGTCTTCTTCCTGTTGTGAGGTTTTATTTAATTTCCTGGATTATGATAAGATTTCAAAGGAATGTGCCGAGGCTCTTTATCTCGGTATAGTTCATGATACCGGAGTTTTTAAGTATGAGGCAACAACCGAAGCTACCATGACTATAGCAGGAAAGCTTTTATCCAAAGGAATACACAGTCAGAGTATAATTGATGAAACCTTTTACAAGGTTTCGTATAATCAAAACAGACTTACGGGAAGAGTTTTGCTTGATTCCAAGCTTTATATGGATGGCAAGGTTATAGCATCATGTATAACAAAGGAAATTTTTGATGAGTATGAAACATCTAAGGATGATACTGACGGAATAATAGATAAGATGAGAGTAACCGACGGAGTTGAGGTTGCTGTTCTTGCTTATCAAAAGGGTGAGGATTTATTTAAGTACAGTCTTCGCTCTGTAAATTATATAGATGTAAGTGCCATCGCAGTTTCCTTTGGCGGCGGCGGTCATATAAGAGCTGCCGGCTTTGATGCTAAAGGAAGCTACGAAGATAACTTTAAAATTATTCTTGATATGATTGAAAAGCAGATGAGGTAATATATTTGATAGATGGAATAATAAATGTCTATAAGGAAAGCGGATATACATCCTTTGATGTCGTAGCAAAGCTTAGAGGCATACTTAAGCAAAAGAAAATCGGTCATACGGGAACGCTTGATCCTATGGCGGAGGGCGTTCTTATAGTTTGTCTCGGAAAGGCTACAAAGCTTGTTGATATGCTTATTACAAGCACGAAAGAAATTGATTTTTTTTGCATAAAAACCGCGTGTTATGTAACAACCAGTAGTTGTGCTTTCCATACCACTTGACTGCTCTTTTAAAACTCCAATCACTTCAAAGCTAAACGGAACAGAACTTGTAACTAAAGTTATATGCTTACCAACTGCATCCCCATTAGGAAAAAGAGAAGAAGCAATGTCGCTGCCTAAAATTATTTTCTGGGCACCCATTACATTATCTGTAACAGAAAAATAATCTCCAGATTCAAGAGAAAGCCCATAAGTTTGAATATAATCTGTTTCTACAGCAGTACATGTAGAAGTTGCGCTAATGTCACCGTAAGAAAGAGTTGTACTTAATGAATTTTTATACCAGATTTTTTTTATACCGCTTATTGCACCAAATAAATCTTCTCTAAAACTTTCATTAAAATCTAATGTTAAAAAATGATTTGTTATCATATTTAGCAGCGATTAAGAACGAATATCTTGAGCCATCTCAGAATTATGCAAAAAAACATGACTTGCCAAAACTGTGGGCAGAACGATTATCAATGGTAAATTCTCTTGATGATATAATTTATTTTACTATGTATGATCAATATCAAATTAAAGGTCCTCGTGGATATATCAATTCTGCAGATGAAGGCTATCAGATAATTAGGAAACTGGCATTACCTTTGGTTAGTTACATATACGTAGAAAAAATCGGTTCTGAGCAATCACCACTTTATTATTGGAAATTGTTTGTTGACTTTGATGCTATTTGGGAACGTCAAAATGGTCCGCTTGTTTTTACTTATGGAAAACAAAAAAGTGACAGACAATTGCAGACAAAAGAGGAAAAAGAAAACGAAAAAGCGCAAACAATTATACGTCAGGCACGTGAAGGTCAAGGCAAATATAGGGAACAATTGCTAGAACAATGCAGGTTCTGTCCATTAACTATGATATCAGATGAACGTCTTCTAATTGCAAGTCATATAAAACC
>CALGGL010000380.1 GCA_937915975.1 uncultured Lachnospiraceae bacterium
CTTAGGCTTATGTCAGAAAGTGAAATAAAAGACCTTACGATAACAGAACCGACTTTGGAAGAAATTTTTATGAATTATTATGAAGCGTGAGGTGTAAAATGATTATTTTAAAGCATGAGTTAAAACAAAATAAGGGCGCATTTATTATATGGACAGCAGCTATAGGCTTTTTTATTCTGGCTTGTATATTCTTATATCCTGAGATGAAAAATGAAATGGATGAGGCAACAAAGGTGTTTGCATCCATGGGTACATTTTCATCTGCCTTTGGTATGGATAAATTAAACTTCGGAACACTTATCGGCTTTTATGCCGTTGAGTGCGGAAATATACTTGGCATAGGTGGAGCCTTTTTTGCTGCGATATCGGGAGTAACAGCTCTTATGAAGGAGGAAAAGGAAAGAACGGCAGAGTTTTTATTTACACATCCGGTATCGAGAAAAAAGGTTATAACCGAAAAGCTTATATCTGTTTTTATTATGATTGTTATGATGAATATTATCATCCTTTGCCTTGCTGTTTTATCAATGGCTGCGATAGGAGAGAAGATTCTTTGGACAGAGATTCTTTTGTATCATTTTGCTCAGCTTATGATGCAGCTTGAAATAGCCGGAATATGCTTTGGAATCTCTGCATTTATAAGCAGTTCTGGGATAGGTATAGGAATTGGAATAACGGCTGCATTTTATTTTCTGAATCTGATTGCAAACATATCCGATAAGGCTGATTTTTTAAAGTATATTACACCTTACGGTTACACTGACGGTTCTGACATAATCAATGATAAATCAATAAATGTTACGTACCTTTTAATCGGTATGGTATTTATGGCTTTAGGAATTGTTTTAGCTTATGCGAAGTATACCAAAAAGGATTTGAAGGCATAGTTGTTGATTGATGGTTAAAATATTAAAAATGTAGTTAAAATAATAAAAAAATGGTTGTTTTTTTTATAAAACAGTATATAATAAAATTAAGAGCAGAAATGTTCTTCTTCATCTGATGAGTCCTGTGACGGTTCTGACAGGACGGTAAAATAAAAAATGACCGAGCGATGAGTCCTGTGACGGTTCCGACAGGACGGTAAAATAAAAAATGACCGAGTGAT
>CALGGL010000381.1 GCA_937915975.1 uncultured Lachnospiraceae bacterium
ATTATCTAAAGGTACATAAAATAAGGAAAATGACTCTGAAAAAATCAAAAGTCATTTTCTTAAATTAATCATTATGAGATTAGTTTATTTAATATGTTAGTTTATTACATATTCATTATGAATTTGTAATAACATCAAATATATATTAATCTTAACAAACGCACAATATTCTCTTCTATTTCTTAACCTCTCTAACCAGTACATTCTTTTCGCCGTAATTATCTGCAAGCTCCTTCATAAGACTTTCATCGGCAAGGACTCTGAAACGATTGCCCATACGTTTCATGGAACGCGGATTCATAAGCTGTACAAATACATTGCTTCTGCCCCTGTGCTTATCAAGTATATCTAAGAAATGCTTTTCGGCATCGTTGTATTTTTGTTCATCGGGAAAGCAAACCCAAACCTCTTTTTTCTCTGCATCCAAATCCTTCTTTAGTTCATCGAAGGTGTATAACTCAGATAAGATAAGCTTTGCTTCGGTTTCCGAAACGGATGCATTTCCCTTTATCAAAACCTTGCTGTCCTTAATAAGCTTATCTCTGAATCTGTTGTAGTCCTTAGGAAATACGATTACCTCCAGCTCGCCGTATAAATCCTCAAGTGTTACAAATGCCATTGTATCACCGTGTTTGGTTGTCTTTATGGTTACCGCTTCGATAAGACCGCCGACAGTATAAGGAATCTTGTCCTTAACCGTAAAGCTGCTTTCTGTTTGGCCGGATACTATGCTTCCGTTTCCAAATGTACCCCTGTCCGAAACTGTACCCTCTGACTCCTCATCAGCCGTAAAATCTATAGAGCTTGCCGTTGCTCTTGCTTCAATTATCTCCATAACATCATCAAGAGGATGTCCGCTTAAGTAGACACCGAGCATTTTCTTTTCAGCAGCAAGCAGATCCTCCTTATCGTATTCGGCAACATCAGGGTATGCCACCTCAAAATCAGTCTTTTCATCTTCACCGAGAAAATCCATAAGGGACATCTGACCGGACATGGCATTTTTCTTGTCCTGTCCTACTTTATCAAGTATCTTCGGATATACAAGCATCATCTGCCTTCTGTTATATCCAAAGCTGTCAAAGGCTCCTGCAAGTATGAAGCTTTCTATGGTTCTCTTGTTGGCTTCCTTGTTGGAAAGCCTTGCAACATAATCTTCAAGACTCTTAAAAGGTCCTCTTTCTTCTATTTCCTGCTTTATTATATCAGTAACTCCGTCACCTACACTTTTTACTGCGGAAAGACCATATCTTATGGCATCACCGTCTGCAGAGAAATCTCCCTTACCCACATTTACATCCGGAGGAAGAATCTTTATTCCCATAGCACGACAGCTTTGTATATATTCCGCAACCTTTCCGTTGTTATTTCTTACAGAAGAAATGAGTGCCGCCATATATTCCACAGGATAATGACACTTAAGATAGGCCGTCTGGAAGGCAACCACCGCATAGGCTGCCGCATGTGACTTATTAAATGCATATTTAGCAAAATCTATCATTTCGTCAAATATCTTATTTGCAACCTCTTCACTTATACCGCGTTTGATACATCCCGGAACATTTTCCGCTTCATTTCCGTATACAAAGTTCTGACGTTCCTTAAGCATAACGTCTTCCTTCTTCTTGGACATGGCACGTCTTACAAGGTCGCTTCGACCAAGGGTATATCCCGCAAGCTCCATAACTATCTGCATAACCTGTTCCTGATATACTATACAGCCGTAAGTCGGTGCCAGAATCTTTTCAAGTGCAGGATGATCATAAACCACCTGCTCCGGATGCTCCTTACCCTTTATATACAGCGGAATAAAGTCCATAGGTCCCGGTCTGTAAAGGGATATACCTGCTATGATATCTTCAATATTTGCAGGCTTAAGTTCCTTCATAAAGTTCGTCATTCCCGGACTTTCAAGCTGAAAAACTCCGCCTGTTTTTCCTGACGATATGAGCGAATAAACCGCCTTATCATTAAAGTCAAGCTTATCCACATCTATATCTATGCCATGGTTTTCCTTTATGAGTCTTACTGCATCGTGTATAACCGTAAGGTTCCTTAAGCCAAGGAAGTCCATCTTAAGAAGTCCAAGCTCCTCGTTGGTAGTCATATTATACTGTGTGGTTA
>CALGGL010000382.1 GCA_937915975.1 uncultured Lachnospiraceae bacterium
GTGCGTTAAAAAAATCGAACTGTTTGAGCGTAGCGAGTTTTCGATTTTTAGCATCTATAAAGAATTTGAGCGCTTTGATTTAGCAAATTGATGGTTTGCTCTTATATACACCTGCTTATTAATATCCAACTGAAGTCATTAGTATAGATGTATCAAAGCTCACGCCCATGGCACATAATAGGAAAGAGCTTACCCTTGAAGTACTCTTAAACCTGCCTTAGATGTCTCTCCCTCACCTTGACAGACTAAGTATCCGCATAAAGCAGAACACCTTCAAAAATAAGCTCTTTTTTTCTCATGCTCCCCTTCGCTCCCCGTGGGAGCATGATGTCTTACAGTAACCCTTTTATATAGAAACCCCATAATAGTAAAACTTTTTATCTTGCAAACTGTTTAAGAATTCTGTCAAGTCTTGTTGCCATCTCTTTATTTTCTTCAGACTGTGCACGAATTTCTCCTGCTATGTCGGAAGTATCTTCGTTCTTATCTACGATGACATTTATCGCCTCAAGGTTATCGTCCGTAATAATTGTTACGTTCTTAACTCTCTCTGAGATATCCTTAACAGAATCCTCCAGTCTTTCAACATTATCCTTTATCTCGGTAAGACTGCTTCTGATTTCTGAAACATTGTCCTTATAATCCGAAGACTGATCGGCAACATAAAGTTTAAAATATTAAACGACACAAATCCGGCACTGATGTCAAACCTTTCAAATAAATTAATCGATATGGCCATAATTACAACCTCATCCGGAGATAATTATGAATATAATAATCTCAAAAAAACAATAATCCATTCCTATAAAGCTGTTCCTATCGCAGGTATGAATTATAAAGAGCTGCAAGGTAAAAAGGTATCTATAAAGGAGCTTATGGATTATCCTATGATAAGTCTGTGGCATGATACGGAAACCTACAGCTATTACCGCAGCTTTTTTGCGGATTATGGGCTGGAATTCAATCCTGCTATAGAAACCACAAGTACCGGTCAAATCCTAGGCTATACAAAAGGAAATCTCGGTATATCCTTCATGCACGAGCGCGAAGCAGAAGAGGCAATAAAAGAAAACAAGGTCTTTAAAATTGACCTTGTTGAAGAACTTCCTACCCGCTATGTTGCACTGGTTTACAACAAGAACGCAGAGAAAAAAGCAGTGTCGGTATTTTTGAAATTATTCCTTGATTATATAAAGTAAAAAAAGATAAACATCGCTGCATTTGCAATATTCCCTTTAGCGGGAAGCTTGGTAGGTGAGATAATCAGATACAAAGGAAATGTTGTAAAAACCGCAGCCCACCGTGGAAGATCTGTGTTGCCTGTAAGTATAACCACTGCGAGCGTGACAGAAAATACTGCAAGCGCCAAATAACCCACATATGCGGTAATTATGGTTTTCTTGAAGAAATCAAGCACCTGTGAAAGTGCCTCTTTAGTTCTTCCAAGCTTAACGAAAAACCATTCGACCACGCCACAACAGATATGGTGCGCAACAATTGGAACGATAAATGCTATTCCGGAAATGTACATTATCACAGAAGCCGTATGTGAAAAATCATTCATCCATTTACTAAGCTCAAGGAAGCCAAATAAAGATACGGTAAGTGCCAACACCCCAAAGGTGCTCGCTATCTCCAGTCTTTCCAACGGCATTCCTTCAAAGACCGCTGACATTTTCTTGCTGTCTCTGGCATCCTTCATATCAAATCTTCCGTTAGGTGTATATGCAAAAAGGCAGTCTGTTATTCCACAAAAAATATGTCCCAATGCAGCAAGTAAATAAATAATGTTCATAGTATGTCCTTTCATCTTTCTTCATTATAAAACAAAACAAGTTAGCCATTACTAACATTATAGTTAGAAAAACTAACTTGTCAAGATTAAGCGAATGTAATATTAAAAATTCACCGTCTTAGCCACTGCCTCAAAAATCCTATGAAACTTTAATTCAAGCGGTGTACCCACGATATCCTTATTATATTCTATTGCAAAGCCACAACCGGTGCTTCCTCCGTTCCATATCAAATTTACATCAGCCTGTCCTCATCCGTTATCTCTCGTATAACCCGACAAGGCACACCTGCTGCGACAACTCCTGACGGAATATCCCTTGTCACCACACTTCCGGCACCGATTACCGAGCCCTCACCTATGGTCACGCCGCCACATATCGTGACATTACCGGCTATCCAGCAGTTGTTTCCTATAGTTATCGGTTTAGCATACTCTCGGTCCGTCATCTGTCCGTTTTCCTTACGATACATATTGCGTTCCTTGTAGCATATCGGGTGCACCGGTGTAAGTATCGAAACATTTGGTCCAAAGAATACGTTATCACCTATAGAAACAGGCGCACAGTCAAGCACTGTAAGATTAAAATTGGCATAAGTATTCTCACCTATAGTCGTAAATACTCCGTAATCAAACTGTATAGGTCCCTGCAGATAAACGCCTTCCTTACGATTAGGAGCAAGCTCATCCAATATATCTTTTCTTCTATCTTCTTCTGTCTCATAAGTTTTATTATAATCCTGACTCAAGTTGTGCGCTTTTGTTCTTAATGTTGCCAGCTCCTCGTCTGAAGGATCATACAATTGTCCTGCAAGCATTTTCTCTTTTTCTGTCATCTTTATTTACTCCATATCCTATATATTAAATATATCGCTGTTATTTACATAGTTTTTGCAGCTAGATACTGTGAAATAAATCATCAAGTACAACTTCCTTTCCTACTATACCCCGATATTTATTATTTTTAATTCCATAGGTTGTAATCATTGTTACCTGTATAGTCTTTCTGCAATTTGTATCACGATTGAATGCATCTATCTTATTACGTATAGCCATATCATAATTCTTATCAATCTCAAACTCATTGACTGAAAATTTTATTTCACAAAGATTCACAACATGATCCCTTCTATCAATAACCATATCAATCTGTGCACCTTTGCTATCCTCCATATCTGATTGTGAACCCTTTATATACCAAGTAGACGTTTCTGAAAGGACTCCTGATATCCCAAGCTTTTGTTTAATCTCGTTTATATGATCCTTACATAATTGTTCAAATGTTAATCCAGCCCATGCCCTTCGTTTAGGATTATCATTCATATTGCTCCATGCATGCTCATCTTTTCCATAATTATCCTTGATAAATCTGAGATAAAACAATGTATAATAGTCAGACACCTGATATATGGTCTCTTTCTTTTTCTTGTCATAAAAAGGATATTTTCTAAGAAATCCCGAATCAACTAAATCATTCAACATTTTTGTAAGCTTCCCATTTGTTGCAATACCTGTCTTGTCGGAAATTTCTGTTCTTGTAAGTCCACTCTTTTTTTTCTCGATAGTTTCCACTATTTGAATGTATTTTTCGCTATTTGAAAAAAGGGTTTGATATAAATGATTAAATTCATTCCATAATTCCCCTTTTAATTTAAAAAAAAGCCTATCAATATTTACATTGAAATCATATTTTGGATCAAGCAGGCTCAAGTAAAAAGGTATACCCCCCATTATCATGTAACATTGAGCAATATCATACATTAAGACACTTTTCAAGTCCAACTCGGTCTAAATCTCAATTTTTTTGAAGATTTAGACCGTTTTCTACTTCAAAAGTGTCTTAATCTTGATTTTTTTGAAGATTAAGACACTTTTAATATTTTTTATCGATTATTTACCGATTACTTCTCCTCCATATCTTCCTTGCCTCTGCCTCTTTTATCAGGTTATCCCGAAATGCGGGATGCGCTATGGATATGATTTTTTCTGCACGCTCCCAGGTGGAAAGTCCCTCAAGATTAACTACTCCGTATTCCGTTGCGAGAAAATATATCTGACTTCTCGGAGAGGTTATAATATCTCCGTTAAACTGTGGTGTAATTGTGGAATGAGTTGTTCCCTCCTTATCAACATAAATCGAGCTCATGCAGATAAATGCCTTGCCTCCGCTTGAAGCAGACGCACCTATGAGGAAATCCAGCTGTCCTCCGGTACCGCTTATCTGACGTGCACCTGAGCTTTCCGCCGCTACCTGTCCGTAAAGGTCAACCGATACGCAGCTGTTTATCGAAACCATATCATCAATTCTTTCAATTACACCGGGACGATTAACATATTCAAGCGGATATGCCATAACTCCCGGATTATCATCCAACCAGTTATACAAATCCCGTGAGCCCACGGCACAACCGTAAACTCCCTTGCCCCTGTCTATCTTCTTTTTCTTGTTCGTAAGCTTGCCAGACATATAAAGACTAAGAAATGCATCAGAACAAAGCTCCGTATGCATACCGAGATCCTTTAAATCGGAATCGGCTATTATCTCACCGACAGCATTTGGTATGCTGCCTATACCAAGCTGGAGTGTAGCACCGTCAACTATATACGGCAGTATATGGGCAGCGATTTTTCTATCTGTTTCCGTAGGCTCCGCTGCCTGTATATCAGGGAAATTCTCATGCTCTCCCTCAACTATGAAATCCACCTCGGATATATGGATACACTCATCATATCCGCCTCTTACCTTCGGAAGATGTTCATTTACCTCAACTATAACTATATCTGCCATACGTGCAATAGGCGCTGCCACTCCCGTATTTACAGAAAAATTAAAATAACCGTGCGCGTCCATAGGAGTAACACTTACCATAACCACATTGACATGTAAAAAGAATTCATAGTAAGCGGCATTATTATGGAACACCATGGGAATATAATAGCAAAGTCCCTTGTCACAGAGCCTTCTCTCATACGAAGAGCAGTGCCAGCTGTGATATATAAAATGTTCCTGTGTCTCATCACACTCTGCCACCTCTATAGGTCCAGACATAAGATTACCACGCACCTTAACATCCGTCAGCTCATCTCTTCTTTTTGAGAGCGCCCGATCAAGCAAAACCGGCTTACCGAGACAGCTCGTATAATCAATCCAATCTCCGCTTTTAACAACGGAAACCGCCTCCTCCGGCGTACGCAGTTTTGATTTGTATTCTCCTGTAAAATCCTTTAACATATTATCACCCCGATATAAGCTTTCCCCAAATTTATAAACAAATAAACTGCTTTTTTTGCAATTATTTCCTAATCTACAATCACCTGCTTAATATTCACCAATAATTTTACCATAACTTCATTTTTCTTACCATATTATTTTTCTTGTAAAAATAATAATCATATAACAGATAAGCCTTAAAAACATACTCTTTTTACTTATGATATATAAAAAGACTGTGATATACAAGGTAAACTCAAAGCAAGCTGACGCTTAGCTTAATATCTGTATATCACAGTCTTTTATATCATTATTTAACCGATACGCTTATCGTAATAATCTCGGTCATTTCAATGTTAATTATATATTAGCTGTCTCAAACTTAACAGTGTAAACTGTTGGTGCCGGAGCAACAGCCTTTACTCTTGAAAATCAACTTTTCATATCAAGGAAAATACGTTATAATTTATAGTGTTTCAATAAGAAAAATGATGCGACAGTCATTATATGTCGAATAATCTCCGAATAATTGTGAGATAGAAAATGAGGTTATGAAATATGGATTCAAGTAAACCGGAAAAGGTTATGCCAATCAAACATTTCAGATACGAAAAGCAGCTGATACTCTTTTTGCTTTTTTTCCTTTACAGCTATAATTATTCTATGGTTCAAAGCTATTATTCCACGCTTGCAAACGGATTTTTTAAAAGCGAGAAAATGGTACTTAACTCAAGTGTCTCTCTCCTTTTCTATGCTCTCGGCCTTTTATTATGTGCTGTTTTTCTTAGCTATAGAAAGGTTAATCCTTCTCATTTGAGACTTACCATGGGAATTATTACTTTACTTAATCCGCCTTTTCTTATGCTTTACTTTACAACCCAAAAAGCATCCTTTTTTCTCGTGTCAATCTTTCTTTTGATGATAATTTCCGGTATTCAGGGGGTATATATCTATAAGCTTATGTATGATTCCATCGCTCCGGCTTCCCATACCGGAAAGGTTTACGCAATTGCGGTTTCCTGCTCGATTATTCTTCAGTACATATTTCAGATGCTTGTAAAAAACACAGATATTATATTATTCAGCCTCTTGATTGCGGCATTTCTTACAGCCTTTATATTTTTCTCAGGAATTACAAAGAGGTGTGAGAAGATAGAGCAGTCTCTTTCGGATACTGATACAGATGCTGAAACGAAAAAGGGGTATAAAAGCTTTAGATTTATGTTTATTTCAATTCTTATAGTTATAATCCTTTTGGAATTTACAGGTAACTTTCTTTCATATCCGCTGCTTGCGCTTATGTCACAGGGAAAACCGATTGTTTATTCTACCCCAAGACTTTTTGTGATTTTTGCTTACATCTTTATGGGAATAATTGCCGACATAGAGGAAATGAAGTATATTCCTGCCGTTACCTTCGTAGGCGTTCTTATCGGAATTCTCAATCCGGTTTTACTTTATGATCCTAATTATATCTATCTTAATACCTGTATCTATTATATCGTTGCGGGAACCATTAACAGCTTTCTTGCTCTTATGATGTGGAAGCTTGCCAAGGGCAAAAAAAGAGCCCCGCTTATCGCAACAAGCGGTCGTATTATAGACAGCATCTTTTCTTTTATTTTCGTATCTTCAATATGGTCCGGGCTTTCGCTTTCCCTGATTATAGGCTTGGAGCTTATTGCAATAATTATTATTATGATACTGTTTGCATTTTCGGGATATTTCAACCTTACCTCAACGGAGGAGCCGATTGTCGAGCATATCACACCGGAGGAATTTGCAAGGTATTTTGAATTTTCCGACAAGGAAACCGAGATATTTACTGCTGCTATCTCCCATAACGGAACCATGTCCGAGCTTGCGGCAAAGCTTTATATCTCACGAAGCATCCTGTATCGTAACCTCGGTAACATATGTGTCAAAACCGGACAGGATAACTTCCAATCGGTAAAGCATCTTTATTATCAGATGCCGGTTAAAACGAAGATTGACACAACAGATTCACCTTCCCCGGATGATTCGGCAGATTCTATACTGCTTAGAGAAAACGGCACAAATTCTACGGATGAGAAAATTGACAAATCTCTCGGAGAAACAGAAACTATTGATACTTCAAATGATTTTGAAAACAGACTTTTAAGATTCTCGGAAACCTATGCTCTTACGACAAAGGAAACTGATATATTACGTCTTTTTATAGAAAACCCCGGCAAAACTCAAAAGGAGCTTGCCGAAATGCAGGGCACATCAACCCTTCGTACCGTTCAGCGTCATCTCGCTTCCATACGAACCAAAACCAAAGTAAAATCTCTGGTCGAGTTAAGTGTACTGTTTGAAAAGACATGAAAAAAGGACAGCCATCATGGCTGTCCTTTTGGTTTATACCCTTTTGGTTATACCTAGCTTAGTGGTGCACTGCATACCGAACAGTGACCGTCAGGAGTCGGTGTCATAGCGCTTCCGCAGTATGGGCAGGTAACCGATGCGACACTCATCTGAGGTGCCGACTGCATTTGTTGCTGTTGAAATTGCTGCTGTGGCTGGAAGCCCTGCTGAGGCTGCATTCCGTTCATCTGCGGCTGCATCTGCTGATTATTAAGATATGCCTGAAGCTGTTCCGGAGTTCCCGTAGCCGCAATAGCTTTTAACTCCTCAACTCGTCTCATATTCTCTGTAGCCTGTAAAAGAGCTGCATCCTGTGAATTAAAGCCCGTCTGGTTATATTGATTTACCTGGGATTGTGCCCCTGCCTGCATTCTCATGCCTTCTATGGCTTCCTTCATCTCATTACCTATATTTATGTATCTTTGATATTTGTCCACTCCCGGAGCTGAGACAAAATTACGAACTACGGACCATCCGCTTGTTGCCATACCCTGAGACATACAATGCTCGCCTGTACTTACCGAGCCGTTGCTTATGGAAAACTCCATATCGTCAAAATATGGATTACCGTTTACAAATATGGTTGCCTTAAAAGTATATGAATATTCGTATTTTGGCGGATTGTAGCTTACCTGCTTACCATCCACCGTTCTCTTTAATTCTCTTCTGTTTTCATCCACCTTAAGATCAATTCCGGATGCCTGTGAGAAGTCAAGTATATCAGGATTATCCTCCATAAAATTGCTTGAGCGTGTAACCGTAAATTTTCGGTTTACATCGTCAATAAAAAGCTTATAGTTTTCTCCGATGGTTCTGGTAGTCTGGAATCTGCTGCAAGCCTCTTTATTGGCCTCACGATAGCTAAGCTGTTCCTTTATACCGTCTATCGTGCTGTGACGTCTTTCCGAAAACCATGGTGAAAGCTTCTTCGCACAATCCTTACAAAGATTTCCGTCATCAACCTTTCTGTTTCCCAAAAGACTGATCTTCTCTCCGCATACATCACAAAACTTCTTATCAAATAACCCCATTTTTATCCTCCTATCCTACATTTATGTGTAACAGGGACAATCATTACTTATTATATCACATAGACTGTATCACACTTTTTACTCTACTGTAACTGATTTAGCCAAATTACGTGGCTTATCAACATCAAGTCCCTTTGCTTCAGAAGTATAGTAAGCAATGAGCTGAAGTATTGCTGCTGTCGCAAATGCCGTAAATTCGCTGTCAAGCTTTGGTATTCTTATATGCTTGTCGCAAATTTTATCATCATGAACCTCTTCATCCATGCTGATTAATACAACATAAGCTCCTCTTGCCTTTACCTCTCTTATGTTGGATATAACCTTTGCATAGACATCCTCCTGGGTTGCAAGAGCTATTACAGGAACATTTTCGGTTATAAGTGCAATGGTTCCGTGCTTTAATTCTCCGGCAGCATAAGCCTCTGCATGAACATAAGAAATCTCCTTAAGCTTTAGGGCTGCCTCAAGGCTCATTACATAATCGAGCCCTCTTCCGATATAAAACGCATCCGGTGCAAGCTTGATATGATTGGCTATACGCTTGATGTTATTGGCATTTTTAAGTGTTTCTTCTATTATGTTAGGCGTATTCATAAGCTTGGTTATGAATTCCTTTGCCTCCTTTTTGGTAAGGATTCCCTTCACAAGTCCGAGCTTACAGGTGATAAGATACATGGCCGCAACCTGAACCGTATATGCCTTTGTACTTGCAACCGCAATTTCCGGACCTGCATGCGTATATAGCACATAATCACTTTCACGTGCTATAGTCGAACCCTTTACATTTACAATTGATAAAACCTTCGAGCCCTTGGACTTAGCAAGCTTAAGCGCCTCTAAGGTATCTATTGTTTCACCCGACTGGGACAAAACTATCGTAAGCGTATGCTCGTCAATAATCGGATCCTTATATCTGAACTCCGAAGCTATCTCCACGATTACAGGTATTCTGAGCTTCTTTTCTATAAGCTGCTTACCCACCATACCCGCATGCATGGCAGTACCGCAGGCTACAACCGTTATATTGGTGCAATTTTCAAATACTGCATCATCTATCTCATCCTCGGCAAAATCAGGAAGCCCATCCGAGATTCTCGTAACAACGGTATTTCTTATAGCATCCGGCTGCTCGTATATCTCCTTTAACATAAAGAACGGGTAGCCGCCCTTCTGTGCACTGGTTATATCCCAGTTAACCGTAAGAATCTTCGGCTTAACCTCATTTCCCTTTAAGTCCTTTATATCTATTCCTTCTGATGTAAGCGTAAGTATGTGATACTCAGGAACAACAAAGTATTCTTTGGAAAATGCAATGAGCGCTGTTAGGTCAGATGCGATAACCGAACCCTTTTCACAGGATGTGGCTACCATAGGGCTTACATTTCTTATAGCAAATATCTTACCCGGTATATCCTGAAACATTATGCAAAGTGCAAATGCTCCGGAAAGAATCTTTACAACCTGCTTAATCGCCCTGTAAGGGTCGCCCTCATAAAACTTATCGATAAGTGCTGCAACAACCTCTGAGTCCGTCTCAGAAACAATAGTATCCTGCAAGCCGTATTCAACTATAAGCTCACGGTAATTTTCGATAATACCGTTATGGATAAGCACGACCTGCCCGCATCTGTGTGGATGCGCATTGGTATCGGTTACTCCTCCGTGTGTAGCCCAGCGTGTATGTCCGATGCCGCATGTAGCATCAAGTTCCTCAGAATTACATAGCTTCTTAAGCTCGGCAACCTTACCGGTTCTTTTCCTTAAGGTAATCTCTCCCTCGGAAAGGAGTGCGATTCCCGCACTGTCATAGCCTCTGTACTCAAGCTGCTCCAAACCGTTTATAATAATATCCTTAGCAGGAATATTACCTGTAAATCCAATAATTCCGCACATAAAATAATCTCCTTATATTTAATTATATTATAATCAATCGTACATCATACCATTCGTATAAAATGTATTCCTGATTTTTACCGGCTGTAAGACCTCTGTTTTGAGGTTACCCTCATATTTAATCTCACATATCGCACCCGGTAAATGTACGGGAAGGCATCCGCCGAATTTTCGATAACCCTCCTCCTCGTCAACCTGAAAGATGTCGTGTCACATCAGACACATATCACGTCTTACCATCTGACAGGTGCTGGCGCTAAGGTTTTTAACCTTTCGAAATCCATATCCTACTACAACATATAGATGTTTTATTATAACATATATACTAAATAAACGCAAACATACTTTATTCTTTAACTATAATTTACTTTATATATAAAAAATGATATACTTTGTTTGTTAAAAAA
>CALGGL010000383.1 GCA_937915975.1 uncultured Lachnospiraceae bacterium
TATAATATAATCTGAGTCATATAAAACTCCGTTTTTTATATGTTATGAATCAAATAAAAAGATTATTCGTTACAGCTTAAGTATCAGACATACCTTTTATAGCAAAATATAAATAAGTTTTTTACTTTATAGGAGAACTTTCCTATAAAGTAAAAAAGAGAGCCATCGGCTCTCTTATATTAAGAATAAATAATCTGATTATTTATTATATTTGCGTTTTCTTGCAGCTTCTGATTTCTTCTTACGCTTAACGCTTGGCTTCTCGTAATGCTCTCTCTTACGAATCTCCTGCTGAATACCTGCCTTTGCACAGTTTCTCTTAAATCTGCGAAGCGCACTATCCAAAGTTTCGTTTTCCTTAACTATTACGTTTGACATTCTATCCTCAACCTCCCTCCAGTTGCAAAATATCATATGTTCGTGCTTAACAACTGTTTGGGTATTTCCAAATCGCACAGGAAATATTATACCACAATAAATTATTTCGTCAACCAAAAAATGAAATAATATGTAAAAATTTTCTAATTTTCTAAGTTTTTAGGCGTTACAACAAACATATCGCCATCAATAGAATAATCTAATGAGCCTTTTGCGGTAACAACCTCAATCACATGATCCTTAGCATAATCAATTCTGTTCCAATCGTTATCTGACAGAAATGCATAATCAGATTTGTGATTATATGCTTCAAGAACCGGTATAACACCTATGGTTGAATCCGTCCAATATACATATGTCGGCTCAACCTTAACCTGTGTAACGGAATTAATCGTTTTACCATCAACAAATTCCTTTGTAAAAGTAAAGTCCGTAATCATACCCAGATCTTTATTGACGCCATCATATCTTTGACTTGATACGAAATTACCGAATGAATATACTACCCATCCTGTTCTCGTTGTTCCGTCCGGATTTACGATTGTTCTTACGTCAATTGGTTCAACAACATGAGGATGTCCGCCAAATATAACATCAGCGCCGGCCTCAAACAATCCGTCAACAACCATCTCCTGCCATGAATCGGGAACCTCGGTATATTCGGTACCGAAATGAATCAGCGGACAAACAAAATCAACACCGGCTGCATCTAAATCTCTTACCTTTTGGTACATCTCTTCAAGCTTAGCATTGTCATAATTATCAAGAGTATTTATACAGTACGGGCTTTCGCTCGGAACAGGAAGACCGTTTGTACCGTATGTATACGCAACAAAACCAAATGTTATTCCGTTTATCTCAATTATACACTGCTTATCGCATTCCTCTTGAGATTTAAATGTACCGGTATGGGGAATGCCGATTGAATCAAGATAATCAATTGTTGCATATATACCATCCTCCCATGCATCAAGGGAATGGTTATTGGCTGTCTGTAGGAAATCTACGCCTGCATCCTGTAAATTATTTGCAAGTATTTCAGGCGAAGAAAACATAGGATAATCCGAATAGCCCAAAACGTCATTTATCGCACCGTTATATCTTCCCGGAAGTGTAGTTTCAAGATTTGCTATTGTATAATCGGCATGGGAAAGATAATCCTCTACATAGGTGAATGCATCGGATACATCAAAGGTATCGGTTGCCGGATCATAGCTCCTTTGAATCTGCCACGAATGCATCATAACGTCGCCGACAACAGTAAGCGTAACCTCCCTTTTGGGTGCCTCAATACGAAAATCCGTTCTTTCAATCATGGACGGTTTTTTTATGTTTATTGTATAATCCTTAGGCTTTGGACTCACAACATTTCCTATAAGCTTTATTCCGCCCCATATTACACCTACGATAATCATAACAAACACTGTCATAATTATGGCAATTTGAATTTTTCGTATACGTCTCTTTCTTTGAAGAATTTTTCTCCTTTGTTCTCTTAATTCTCTGATTCTTTTTTGCTTTTCATCTTTTGTCATCTTTATTTCCCCAAAGCATTATTAAACAAAAGGAATTTAAACACCAAGCTGTGCTTTAGCTTCCTCAACGCCTGCTTTCAAAGCTTCATTAATTCCCGAAGGATCCTTACCGCCTGCCTGAGCCATATTAGGACGGCCTCCGCCGCCACCTCCGACAAGACCTGCTATCTTTTTAATAATATTACCTGCGTGTGCACCTTTGTTTACGGCATCATCGGTGGCCATTACTATAAGATTAACCTTTCCGTCAATCTCGGATGCAAGAATTACAACTCCCGAACCAAGCTTAACCTTCATATCATCTCCAAGATTACGAAGAGCGTTCATATCTATTCCTTTTACGTCAACAGGAAGAATCTTAAACTCACCGCAATCAATAATATTTTCAAGAACATCCTTTGCGGAATCCTTTGCCATCTTGTCCTTAAGCTTCTGATTTTCGGATTGAAGTGCCTTAATCTCGGCCATCATCGAGTTAATCTTATCAGCAAGCTTTGAAGGCTCTGTTTTTGCAATTACAGATGCATTATTCAATTCATTTTCAATATTCTTATAATAATCAAATGCGCCCTTTGAGGTAAGTGCTTCAATACGTCTTACTCCTGCCGCAACACCCGCCTCGGAAACTATCTTAAATGTATTAATAATACCCGTGCTTTGAACATGAGTACCACCGCAAAGCTCCTTTGAAAAATCACCGATACTAACAACACGTACCGATTCACCGTACTTTTCACCGAAAAGAGCCATCGCTCCGGTTTTCTTGGCTTCGTCAAGACTCATAATATCTGTTGAAACCGCAGTATCCTTCTCTATCTCGTTGTTAACTATCTCTTCAACTTTGTCTATCTCTTCCTTAGTCATAGGCTTAATATGAGTAAAGTCAAAACGAAGTCTGTCCTTTGCAACATATGAACCCGCCTGCTCAACATGAGGTCCGAGGACAATTTTAAGTGCCTTTTGAAGCAAATGCGTTGCGGAATGATTTTTACAGGTAAGAGCTCTTTGCTCCTCATTAACACAAAGCTTAACCTCATCGCCGAGCTTAAACGAACCCTTGCTCACATATCCCACATGTGCTGTTTTACCGCCAACAACCTTAATTGTATCCTGTACGATAAATTCACCGCTATCCGACGTAATAATACCCGAATCACCACATTGACCTCCCATTGTTGCATAAAACGGTGTTCCCGCAACAAATATCGAACCGTTATCGCCCTCATTTAAAGTCTTAACAACCTCTTTATCGGTAGTCATCGCATTTATCTTTGATTTATGAGTAAGCGTTTCATACCCAACAAATAAGTTATCAATTGTAAGAGGAATCTGCTCATATACGGTCGCATCGGCGCCCATATAATTCGTGGTTTTTCTTGCAGTTCTTGCCTTTACCCGCTGCTCATCCATACATGAATTAAAGCCTTCCTCATCAACGGCTATTCCTGCTTCCTCTAAGATTTCCTTTGTTAAATCAAGAGGGAAGCCATATGTATCATAAAGCTTAAACGCATTTTCACCTGATAAGACCTTATTTTCCGATGATTTTATATCATTTATGTATCCGTTAAGAATTGAAAGTCCCTGGTCAATGGTTTTATTGAAGTTTTCTTCCTCGGTATTAAGTGTTGCAAATATATGCTCTTTTTTCTCTTCGAGTTCAGGATAAGCATCCTTTGAACATTCTATAACAGTCTTTGAAAGCTCTGCCAAAAAGCTTCCCTTTATTCCGAGAAGACGTCCGTGTCTTGCCGCACGTCTTAACAATCTTCTTAAAACATAGCCTCTGCCCTCATTTGAAGGAAGAATACCGTCTGAGGTCATAAACGTTACGGAACGTATATGATCGGTAATAAGTCTTATGGATACATCATTTTTCTCATTTTCCTTATAGGTCACGTGAGCCATCTCACATACCTTATCTCTAAGAGCCTTTATCGTATCCACATCAAATATTGAATCAACATCCTGAACTACAACGGCAAGACGTTCAAGTCCCATACCTGTATCGATGTTCTTATTTTCAAGTAATGTGTAATTACCCTTACCGTCGTTTTCAAACTGTGTAAATACATTGTTCCAGACCTCCATATATCTGTCACAATCACAGCCCACCTGACAGTCAGGCTTTCCGCATCCGAACTTTTCTCCACGGTCATAGTAAATCTCGGAACAAGGTCCGCAAGGACCGGCACCATGCTCCCAGAAGTTATCCTCTTTACCGAATTTGTAAATTCGATTGGCAGGAATTCCAACCTCCTTGTTCCATATATCAAATGCTTCATCATCATCAAGATAAACTGAAGGATACAGTCTGTCGGCATCAAGACCAACAACCTCTGTTAAAAATTCCCAGCTCCAGGCTATAGCTTCATGCTTAAAATAATCACCGAAAGAAAAGTTTCCGAGCATTTCAAAAAATGTACCGTGTCTTGCGGTTTTACCAACATTTTCTATATCACCCGTTCTGATACACTTCTGACAGGTAGTTACTCTTCTTCTCGGTGGAATCTCCTGACCGGTAAAATAAGGCTTTAAAGGAGCCATACCTGCATTTATAAGCAATAAGCTGTTATCGTTATGTGGAATCAATGAAAAGCTCTTCATCTTAAGATGGCCTTTGCTTTCAAAGAAATCCAGATACATTGATCTTAATTCGTTTACTCCGTACTTTTTCACGACTATATCCTCCAAGCTTTATTCGTTGCTGCCGCTATCTGCAGCCTCAACCTTTTCATCTTTTCTTTTTCTTAAAACCTTGCCAACCTGTATGCCCAAAAATGCACATACAATCATAGCAACAAATTTAATTAAATAACTTACAATCTCTGTTAACAAAGCACTCATACATATACCTCCGTGATATTATTTAATCATATAATTATCTTCTGTCTGCCAATTCCTTTATTACCTCATTCCAGGATACACCACGCTCAACCATTAAAACCATAAGATGATACAGGAAATCGGCAATCTCATATTTTATTTCCTCAGGATCGGGATTTTTAGAAGCAATTATTATCTCGGAAGCTTCCTCTCCGACCTTTTTTAAAATCTTATCAATGCCCTTATCAAAAAGGTAATTGGTGTAAGAACCTGCCTTTGGATTGGCACGTCTGTCCTCAATTATTGCATATTCCTCAAGAAATACCTTAAGTGGATTGGTATCGTCATATTCCTTTCTGACAAGATCGGTAAAAAAGCATGTAGGGCTTCCTGTATGACAGGCTGCGCCTATCTGGGAAACCTTTGCTAAAATTGTGTCATTATCACAATCAATTGTTAAAGCCTTAACAAACTGATAATGTCCGCTTGTTTCACCCTTCGTCCAAAGTTCATTTCTGCTTCTGCTGAAATAAGTCATTCTTCCTGTCTTGATTGTTTTATTAAAAGCCTCTTCGTTCATATATGCCATCATTAAAACCTCAGAGGTTTTATAATGCTGGACAATTACAGGAATAAGTCCGTCGGAATTAAGCTTAAACTCTGAAAATGCAAGTGAGCTTTCAAACAGATTAACCGGAATATTTCTTTCCTTACAAGCCTGTTTTATCTCCATTACATCATGCTGCTTTAAATTATACAAACTTATTGTTTCGGCGCTTGTTGCTTCAAGCATATCAGCGATTTCGGAAGGAACTGTTGAATAGGTGGATGCAACTATAGGAAGACCAACCTCATTTCTTACTTTTTTTACAAGCTCAATATAATTTTCAACCTTGTTATTATGAATAAGCAAAAGCTCACCGGCTCCGGCTCTTTTTAAGGTTTTTCCGTATTCAACGGGATTTTCGCATTCCGATAAATCAATGGTAACAATGATTCTTTCCGAACCGAATCTGTCAGAGGCTTCTTTTACTATATCCAGATTTTCCAAAGGAGCTGTTTTCATACAAACCTTTGATGCACCTGCATAAAGAAGCTTTTTAATATCCTCAAGTCTTCTGACACCTCCGCAGGCAATAAGCGGAATATCAAGCTGCCTTGTAATTTCTTTAATTGTCGCAATGTTCTTATCTATGTCTTCTCTGGCACAAGAGCTGTCAAAAAACGCTATCTCGTCCGCACCCGCATCATTATAAAACAGTGCTTCTTCAATAGGATTTTCCAACGAGAGACACGGAATTATCTTTTTGTATCCCATCTTTTTCCTCCCCCTATAAGCTTCCTTTTGTAGATAATACTTTTCCTTCTAAGCGTTCATTTTTACCGGTTGCTATATCAAGTGCCTTTGCAAATGCTTTAAAGGCTGCCTCAATTATGTGATGATTGTTTTCACCTGATATCTGCTTTAAATGTATATTCATACCGGCACTGTAGGAAACGGCATAGAAAAATTCCTTAACCATCTCCGTATCCATATATCCGACTCTGTCGGTCGTAAAATTCATGTCAAAGCTAAGGTAAGGTCTTCCCGATAAATCTATGGCACAAAGAACCAAAGCATCATCCATGGGAAGCATAAAGGAACCGAAACGCTCTATGCCCTCTTTATCACCGATTGCTTTGGCAATAGCCTGTCCGAGAACAATACCGGTGTCTTCGATGGTATGATGACAATCCACCATAATATCTCCACTCGCTTTCACATCAAGATCAAAGAAACCATGTCTTGCAAAGCTATTGAGCATATGGTCAAAGAAACCAATACCTGTGTCAATTTGGGCATCGCCTTTTCCATCTAAATTAAGCATAAGCTTAATATCGGTTTCGCCGGTTTTTCTAACTATCTCAGCTTTTCTTTCTGACATAAAATCACTCCTTATTTCTTTATTGTTTTATAACAAAAACAAGATATAATATTATAACACTTATTAAATATTTATTCAAATCTGACTCTTATTGAATTAGCGTGTGCGGTAAGCTTCTCGGATTCCGCAAAAGCAATTATATCCTTTGAAACAGGCTCCAATGCTTCCTTTAAATAATATATTATGCTTGATTTTTTAATAAAATCATCAACACTTAACGGCGAGAAAAACTTTGCTGTTCCGTTTGTAGGAAGAACATGGTTAGGTCCTGCAAAATAATCTCCCAAAGGCTCTGAGGAATATTCTCCAAGGAAAATTGCTCCCGCATTTTTTACCTTTGTCATAGTATCAAACGGATTGGCGGTTACTATCTCAAGATGCTCGCTTGCTATTTCATTTACTGTTTCTATGGCATCATCCATATTGTCAGCAACAAGAATATATCCG
Source organism: uncultured Lachnospiraceae bacterium (assembly GCA_937915975.1). Taxonomy (GTDB): domain Bacteria; phylum Bacillota; class Clostridia; order Lachnospirales; family Lachnospiraceae; genus Coprococcus_C. Next base: position 7,112 of record CALGGL010000383.1, read on the forward strand.
TAATTATCAACCGATTTTCTGATGATTTCCTTTCTCGACAATACACTTATAAACTTTTCTGTTTCCTCCGAAACCTTATTCGCCAACTCCTCTGAGGTCGTTACAAGAATTGCTGACGCCATCTCATCATGCTCTGCCTGAGATAAAAGATCGGCAGCCACATATCTCGGATTGGCGGTTTCATCGGCAAGAACCATAACCTCACTGGGACCTGCAACCGAATCAATACTTACATGACCGAAAACCATTCTCTTTGCTAGTGCAACAAATATATTACCAGGACCGACTATCTTATCAACCTTTGGAATGCTTTCGGTTCCGTAAGCAAGAGCTGCTATAGCCTGAGCACCACCGGCCTTATAGATTGTATCAACACCCGCCTCATTTGCTGCAACAAGTGTCATATCATAGACCTTTCCGGAAGCATCACAAGGAGTAGTCATAATTATTTCCTTAACTCCGGCAACCTTTGCCGGAATTACATTCATAAGAACCGATGAAGGATACACAGCCTTACCGCCCGGAACATAAACTCCGACCCTTTCCAAAGGTGTAACCTTCTGACCAAGCATAATTCCGTTATCCTCGGAATCAAACCAGCTATACTGCTTTTGCTTTTCATGATATGTCTTTATATTATAAATAGCTTTTCTTATAATCTCTACAAGCTCATTATCAACTCTGGTATAGGCATCTTTTATTTCATCCTCAGTAACCTTTATATTAGACGCATCAAGCTTTGCTTTATCGAATTTTTCGGTATATTTAAACAATGCCTCATCTTTGTTAATATGTATATCCTCAACAATATCCTTAACTATGGATTCATATTCACCGTAATTGTCGGGACTTCTCTTTAATAAATTATTTAAAATGTCTTTTTTTGTTTCTTCATTAAGCTTTACTATTCTCATCTTTATTCCTCCGGTTAACAATATATAAGATTATCAGTCTATAATTTGTTTACATAACTCAATTATCGTTAATCAAGTTATTAAGCTCGTCCAATATTTTACGTATTCGTTCGTGCTCCATTTTAAGACTCACCTGATTAACAACAACTCTTGCGGACAAAGGACATATCTCTTCAAGCACTTCAAGTCCGTTTTCACGAAGCGTTGAACCGGTTTCAACGATATCAACAATAACCTCGGACAAATCAACTATAGGTGCAAGCTCGACAGAACCGTTAAGCTTGATTATTTCAACCGTCTGATTCTTCTTGTTTTGAAAATAATCCTTCGCAATATTGGGATATTTGCTTGCTACCCTTATTATTTCATTTCTGCTTAACAGCTCCTTTGCGGATGCCGGTCCGCATACACACATACGGCATTTTCCGAAGCCAAGATCCATAACCTCATAAAGATTTCTTCCTTCCTCAAGAATAGTATCCTTACCTACAACTCCGACATCGGCTGCACCGTATTCCACATAAGTCGGAACATCTGATGCCTTAGCAAGAAAGAATTTTATCTTATTCTCCTCATTTGTAAAAATAAGTTTTCTGGTATCCGGATCTTTTACCTCCTCGCAGGTAATACCCATTTGTTCAAATAATTCCAAGGTTTTTTTAGCAAGTCTACCCTTGGCAAGTGCAAAGGTTAAATATCTCATATTATCTTCCTCATTAATGTATTTTTCTTTCAATTTCACTCAATTCTATTTGTTATCTAAGTTTTTTTAATTAAAAGCTTTTAATGGTTTTTATGTCCGTTTCGGTTATATTATCATTAATAAGCGAATAGATATCAAGCTTACATTCCTTCTTAACAATATACACACACGAAAAATGCATTTTTTTAGCATATTCCAAATAATCCTCAATACTGTGCTTTGCCGATTTTCTTATAAGTTCGATTTTCTTATTCTTTTCTCTGTAATATGTGGCAAGTTCGATAGCATCCTTTTGTTGCTCTCTTTCATATAGTATA
>CALGGL010000384.1 GCA_937915975.1 uncultured Lachnospiraceae bacterium
AGGTGTAGCTTTCTGTTATGCCTCCCTGACTGTATGTGCCGTCAGTATTAAGAACAGACTCACTTTTACTTACAAGATTTCCGTTAGCGTCATAGCTTAATTGAAATAATCTTTAAATTGTATTTAGATGATTTTCTTAAATATTCCCAACTGGGAGCTAAATCTGCTATATATTGCTCGTTGCTACCGTAACTCGCTACCCTCACCCTCATCGACTGACATCAGCGTAGCTGAGAGGCGATTCGGGTTCGGGATGGTGGTTAGATTCACTTTGGTTGGCTTTGAGGGGGAGAGGGACGGTGGTGCTAATGTATAGACAATCATTAAATTTGGGTTAGTCATTCATTATTATATAGTTCTAACAAATTAGGAACATCTGAAAAAATATTTTCCAGAAAAGAATCAATTGATTCACCACATTCATATAAGTTTTTCCAGTCTGCTATGTAGTATTTCCCTTTTTCGCCAATAAATACCGTATAATCATATAACCCTCCAACTGGAAATAGTATATCATCTGCAGCATTATTATAAATACTCATCCTGTCGTATTCACCACTTGCGTAATAAACAGGATTAAAATATATCTCAATAACGTTTTGGGATAACATACCTCTTCCTCTTACCTTTAATCCTCCAAAAATTGATAAAGTCTCATCTGCATAATCATTATATATATATCCTTCATCAAATAGCGCATTAACCCAATTAAAAATATTTTCATGCTCATCAGACAATATTATAAATTCTGCTAAATATTTATTAAAATAATAATTATAATTCATATAATACACATCTTTCTTCTTATTAATGAACAACTCCTATTTCAAAATCATAACCACTGCTTGCACAAAAATTATTTCATAAACTATTACCAAAATTATACTTTGACTTCATCGCATCTGTCATACACCATGTAGAGTATTTCACGGCATCTTCAAAAGAAATAACCTCTCCTCCACCTAATACATCTCTGCCATGAAATACTTTTGGGAAGTTATGCATTACTTCTAAAATTTTATAAGCGTTATTCTTACCATTAAATTTATTGAGTTCATGTTTAAAATCAAATAGTAATTTATCCAAAATCTCATTTACATATTTTAAATCTTCTTCGGAATATTCAATATTGTCATCATATTCTATTAATTCATTCTTCATATTAACTATACGATAATAATTCTTTATATCATATTCCTCAGCTAGCATTAGCATCTCATCAAAAATCACATCTGAAGAATCAGTTCCACTAACTTCTAAATTTATATGTTTTATAATATTCTGCCAAAAACAGCTTTCTTTATTAAGACGTTTTCTTTCACCTATTTTCCATAATTTCCCTTCTTTCTTCCCTTTTTCAAAGACAATTCCTATTTCTAATATATGATAATATAATCCAATATGCATAATACTAATCCTCCACAATTTTTATTGTTTTTTTCCAAAATTGATACCATTTCTTAGTCCAATATATATTGGTAGCAGAAGGCAAATCAGATGTGACAGTATTCATATTAAAAGAGCTTTCTTTACCCAACATCTCAAATGCTAAGGTTGTATGATGTCCCTCTACAAGATATCTATTAGTTCCATCTGAATATACACTACTATAAGCTTTTGAAGGATTATAATTATTCTTAATTTCATTTATTACATTATTTAGTTGGCTTGTATGTATTTCTGTTTGCCCCGGTCTTACTCCTGATTTATCTAAATTTTCTAATGCTTGTTTTAAAGATACAGGTGTTTTCTCACTTACCCCCTCTTGAACCGCCTCAGATGCCGTTTCAGCCGCTGTTTTAGCTTCCTCAGCAGCAGTTCCTGCCTCTTTTGTTGCATTCTTGAAATTTGTATCGGCTTTATGCAGTTGCCCTGCAAATATATAATGCAGTAAGCCCCATATAAAATGATATATAGCCGCTCCCTTACTACCTGTATTCCAATAGTATGAAGCCTCGAACATTTCCTTTGTTCCGGAAACTATCTCTTCAACCATAAATATATAGAATACTGATATTCCGCTTAAAAATGCCACTAAGAATGTAACACAAAGCAAAGCTCCTGCTCGACAGTAACCATCAAGGAATGAATCTAACATTTTGTTTTCTTCAGTGCCAAATATACCATAAGCCATTTCTGACATAATCCCGCTAATCATTCCTACGATATTTATCGTTGCTATCATATCAAGCTCGTTAGATATATGTAACGCTGCAAGCTGCTCATCCATTGAATATGAATTTCCACTCGGATCCACATACTTTACAGGATTACCGTTTGCATAAAGGTACTTATGAAGTGTAT
>CALGGL010000385.1 GCA_937915975.1 uncultured Lachnospiraceae bacterium
GTGGCCTTCGCCATGATAGGTTCCACCATGTCCGGCGTCACCTTCGTGTCCGTGCCGGGAATGGTCGCCGCCAACCAGTTCGGCTATATGCAGATGTGCCTTGGCTTCATTGCCGGTTATCTGGTAATAGCCTTTGTGCTTACTCCGCTTTACTTCAAGATGAACGTGGTTTCCATCTATGAGTATCTGGACCGGCGTTTTGGCGTGACTACGCACAAGACCGGCGCGTGGGTGTTCTTCATTTCCAAGATTCTGGGAGCGGCGGTACGCCTCTTCGTGGTATGCCTCAGCCTCCAGCTCCTGGTATTCGAGCCGCTTGGCCTGCCCTTCGCTCTTAACGTATTGTTCTCTATAGCAGTTGTTTACGCCTATACTTACAAGGGTGGGGTCAAGTCCGTGATTTGGACAGATACACTGAAGACCCTGTGCATGATCCTGGCCGTCGTGCTGTCAATTGTATTCATTGCGCAGAGCCTGGACATCAATATTTTCAAGACTGTAAGCAGCAGTCCGATGTCCCGGATTTTCCATTTTGAGGACGGCAATTCCACCAATTATTTCTGGATTATTATATATCATTATAATTCCTTCTCTAATATATTGATATCCTTTTATATGTGCAGGAATTCCAAGATCCCTTATAATTGTGGTAACTTCACTTTCAATTGAATTGTTATCCGGTTTTTCATGTATTTTTTCCATATCATCATCTTCCTCTTCATTTAAAAGTTTTTTGTTCATATTCATCATTTGAATTATTCTTTTAACAATTATGTCCGGACTGCAAGGTTTCATTATGTAATAATCTGCGCCAAGACTAAAAGCCATATTTATTATCCTCGGTGATCCCACTGTTGACAGAAATAATATTTTAGTATTATTTAATTCTTCATTTGCCCGGATCTGCTCAACAACTTCCAGACCGTCAACCTTGGAAATAAAAACATCTATCAAAAGTATGTCAGGTTTGCTTTCACATACAGTATCATAAATTTTACTACCATCATCCGTTGCATATAAAATATTAAATTCTTCGCTCCTTGCCATTAATTGTTTAGTAAGCATTTCATAGCCCGTATCAGCTATAACTATTTTTGTTTGAGATTCTTTACCCACTGAAACTCCTCCTATCTTTTTATATTTATAAAATGAACAAATGAGATAATATATTTTTTATTTATCAAAGTCAATAGTTTATTTTCGCAAACCTTTCGACGAAGATAAAATATTAAGCACTCTTAACCTTGTTATCAAGCCTTATTTTGTCGGAAATAAGTGCTATAAATTCTGAATTGGTAGGTTTTACCTTTCCTGTTCCCATTGAATATCCGAAAAGTTCATTAATTGTATCTGCCTTTCCCCGACTCCATGCTACCTCAATAGCATGCCTTATTGCTCTTTCAACTCTTGAAGGTGTAGTGTCATACATTTTTGCAATTGAAGGATATAAAAGCTTCGTTATGGAATTAAGCATTTCCATATCATTGACAGACATTATTATGGAAGTCCTTAAATATTGATAACCCTTTATATGTGCAGGTACACCTATTTCATGTATAATTTCCGTTACCATAACCTCAAGACGATTTCTTTCCTTATCCCTGTTTTCCTCCTCCGTAATTATTACAATATCCTTTTCCTTTGATTTAGACATTAGCAAAATTTCATTATACAAATCAAATTCTTTGACATTTTCATCTACCAGATATAACAAAATATTTTTAAAGCAGCCTCTGTACGATGCCTCTATAAATTTTATCTGACTCATATTTCCCATTACAATGAATTTATAATTTTTATCTTTTATTCTGTTTATTTCATCCATTACAGCAACACCGTCAACATTAGGCAGCATTAAATCAATGATTATAATATCCGGGAAATTATTCTTAATTGATGAAACAGCATTTTTCCCGTCAAATACAGTTCCTACAATTTCTATGTTATTCTTTCCCTCCAACGTCTTTCTTACATCCATAGCGCTTTTTGTGTCATGCTTTACAATCAAGACTCTTGTTCTCATAAAATCCTTCCTTTCAACATTTGTTATTGCTTGTCATTATAATTTTTAGTTTTTACGAGGACAAGTACCATTTACACGCAAGTTGTGACAGTAAAAAATGACACCATTTTTAGTCATTTTTTTCAAGCATATATTCGATAAAAATTCCGTAGCCTTTAGTCGAATCATTTAGAAAAACGTGTGTTATTGCACCCACAAGTCGATTATTCTGTATGATTGGCGTACCACTCATTCCCTGAACTATACCATCCGTTATCGAAATAAGTCTTTCGTCTGTTATTTCCAGCTCAATACTCTTATTTCCCGAAGCTTTATCATAATTAACATTTGTAATAATAACGCTATAATATTCTGGTTTACCTGTGATTGATGAAAGAATATACGCCGGTCCGTTAGTGACCTCTTCCTTAGGTGCTATATTCATCCATTCATATCCCAGGGAATTGCTGTCAATATCTGAAACCAGAAATCCGGAGATTCCGAATTCTGTATTTCCCGTAACCCTTCCGATTATATTTTGAGATGAATAATCTATAACACCTTCAAGCCTTCCGGGATTATTACCGTCCGGTTTAATTATGTTAACCAGATTTGTATTATATATTGCTCCATCCGAAATATTAAAAATTATACCGGTATCATTATCGTTGATACTATGCCCTAATGCTGCAAATGAATTTTCATCCACAAAAGTAAGCGTACCTATACCAGATATGTCATCTTTTACCCAAAGTCCAAGCTTATATCTTCCTTCTTCATTCTTTACCGGTGTAAGTTCATATGATAATTCCGAACCATCCCTTAAAATTCTTATTGTAACAGGGTCTCCCTTACAATCATCCACAACCTCAACAAGACTTTTTTTATCCTCTATATTTACTCCGTTAATATCAATAACATAATCCCCTCTCATGAGTATATCCTTACAGGGAGAATAAAGTTTTCCGTCCATACCTGTTATTACACCTGTATCTATAACCATTACACCCTTGGTTTTAACATATATTCCTATAGGTTTTCCTGAAGGCATTACTTTCTTTTCGAAAATATCAGGCACCATATCCTCTGACTCAAAATGCACATTGTCAGAGTTAGCCATTGACACCTCACGCATATCAAGCTTTCCGGTATCAAGCTTTTTATCAAAATAATAATCCTTAATTACAATATTTAAAATTGAAAGCACAAAAATAAGTACTGTCAAAAGTCCTGCTCTGTAAGAGCTTTTATTTACACGTTTCATAAAGCATACCTCACATTTATCATAATAAAAAAAGCACATGAAACAATTCATGTACTTTTAGTATTGATAATATAATTTTTTATAATCAGTATAATTTTGTTCTCTCTGCCAATCCTTTCATTTCCGCAGCACTCATTTTAACAGCATCGGTTATGTCTGCTCCGCCGATAATTCGTGCAAGCTCGTCAATTTCCTCATCCTTTTTCAGCTTCCTTATTTTTGTAATTGTTTTATTATTTTCCACTTCTTTTTCAATAACATAATGATAATCTGCCATAGCTGCTATCTGAGGAAGATGTGTTATACAGATAATCTGATGATTTTTACTTATGAGAGACATCTTTTCAGCCACCTTTTGAGCAGTTATACCGCTTATACCAACATCAATTTCATCAAAAATAAGCGTAGGTGTATCATCCTCATTAGCAAGACAGGCTTTAACCGCAAGCATAACCCTTGAAAGCTCTCCTCCCGATGCAATTTCGTAAAGAGGCTTCATCGGCTCACCGACATTGGTAGATATAATAAAATATGCCTCATCATATCCATTCTCCGAAAAGCTTTCTTTCTTATCAAAAGCCATATCAAAGGAAACTGTCATAAAATTAAGCTCCTTTAATGATGCTTCTATCAGTTCACAAAGCTTACCTGCATATTTTTTTCTCATCCCTGTCAACTCATCACTTTTTTCTTCAAGCCTGTTTTCAATTAAAGAAAGCTCCTTTTTAAGTTCTTTACGTCTTTCATCATAAAGTTCTGTTTCTTCAAATTCTTGCTTCAGCGAGGAAAGGCTTTCCATAATATCTTCTATGCCTGATCCGTATTTGGATTTAAGCGTGTTAATAAGATTAAGTCTTTCTTCTGCCCGTCTGAACTCTGTCTCATCAAATTCCATACTCTTCATATAATCGGAAAAATCTCTGTTAAAATCATTGATAAGTCCGTCAATATCCTGAAGAATATTAAACGAATCCATAAGTTCCTCATCCAGCTCGGTAAGTCTCTTCATACTTATAAGAGCATGGGAAATCTCATTTGCAGCGGAATTACTGTTATCATAGCCTGTTATATTATATATTTCGGAAGCAGCATTTAGAATTTCTTTGGAATTAACCGCCTTTTTATAGAATGTTTCCAGCTCATCATCTTCGCCTTTTTTTAATGCCGCACTTTCTATCTCATTAATTCTGTATGTAAGATAATCTTTCTTTTTAAGCCTCTCTTCCTCGGAAATATTCATATCTGAAAGCTTATTTTTTAAGGATATATATTCCTTATATAAACCGGCCACTTCATTTTTTAATTCAGTAATTTCATTTTTTCCGTACCTGTCAAGAATTTCAAGATGCTTATTTTTCTTAAGTAATGTCTGCTGCTCATGCTGTGCATGAAGATCAATCAAAAGTCCGGACACCTCTCTTAGCTTTGCTGTCGTAACAGACACATCGTTGATACGATTTATAGTTCTTCCCGAACTGTTGACTCTCCTTGATATAAGCAGCTGATTATCCGAATCGGGAATTATTTCAAGTTTTTCCAATTCTTTTATAATATTGTCATTACCATATATATTATTAAATTTATTATCTACTTCTAATAATAATTCATCTTCTCTTTCATTTAAAGCAGTTCTTAATTTTGTAAAAATATTATCCATT
>CALGGL010000386.1 GCA_937915975.1 uncultured Lachnospiraceae bacterium
ATCCCCAATCCCCAATCCCCAATCCCCAATCCCCAATCCCCATTATAATTTAAATTTTGTTCAAATTATGATAAAATTATTTAATTATATAATAAAAATTATAGGTGATAAATATATTTTTAATTTTATACATATGTTAAATACTAATTAAATCAAAGTGCCAATAAACAGAATAATATTAATAAAAATAAATTATCTTTAATTTTACATTCATCACTTGTTGCAAAAGGATAATATTCATCATCGTCATCATCATCATTGGTAATAGTAGCCCCTGAATAGTCATAGTAACTTGTTTCATAATTATAATTATCTTTTTTTGCTAATTGATTAAAGCAACTGAAAATATCATTACAAGCAGTATCATCACTAGAAGCACAAATATCATCATAACTTGGACATTGTATATTTCCATATAGGCCAGAGACACTATGAATTCCTTCATCGCAAGTTACAGTATAAGACCCAACAGTGACTTTAATCTGCTTATTAGTAGAATCACATTCAACTGGATAACATACAGGAGTAGCAGAAATTGATTGAGTAGATAAAGAACTCATAAAACAAAAAGAATTTGCTCCCATTTTTTCACCATAAGAGCTGGAAGATGTTCCATGTTGACAATGGTTAGGGAAATAATCTGATGAAGTTGATGATTCAAAAGCTACTGGACAAAAATTAGCAGGACTATACCCTCCAACTTTTGGATTTGAGAAATATCGATATTCTGAATTAATATTACTTAAATAAGTAACAATATAACATTTTGATTTAAGCGCTCTAGAAGAACTACATTTAGGCTCGTCTTCCACATCACAAAATTCATCGAATGTTGCTTTCTCGTTTACAATGCAATCTTTTGTTAAAAAATCGCAACCTTTATTTTCACCGAATTTAAAGAGACCTCCAGAATAATAATTAACTTTATAAAATCCAGAATCTTCAAATAAAGCAAGAGTAATATCACTTATAGCATAATCTGGGAAAGCAGTAGATACCATATAATCTCCTAGCATATATCTAGATTCCCAATGTGATCCAACACTTCCTTCTCCTCCTTGATCTTCTAAAGGAACCCCAGGAAAAGGAAAATTACTACAACCGAAATGTTTTTTTGCTGCTGCTAATACTTTACTAGTTTTTATATAGCTTTTTCCCCCTGAAGTTGTGTTCATTTTCAATTGCTCGAAGAAATAAGGATGGAAAACTAATATATGAGTAATTTCATGAAGTAATATTTGTTTCATATATGCTTTGGTATTCTTAATATTGAAATTAAGATTAGAATTAATATATAAAATTCCTCCGTAAGGACGGTGAGTTTTGCTAGCAATTATGCAAGGAGCAGCCGCAGCTAAAACGCCATCATCTAATGATTCAAACATTGGAAAAATAATTATATCATTATCAATTAAAAAATTTGGATAATCTTGTCCAATAACATCTAATGCACAAACATCCATAATTGTGTTTTTTAATCCAGTTAAATCAAACTCTTCGTGTTGTACTTGGACGAACTTACTAAATTCTTGTCGTGTTTCTTGTAATAATGACTTAACATTCGAAAAGATAGTAGAAGTCATTGAACTTGGTCTTGATAATGTGGAAAAATCATATCCGATTGCTATTGGTGTATATGAACTGGATTTAACATTTTTAATTGAAGCCTTTTTTATCTTGGATGATAAATCTATAGATTTTGGCTTAAATTTTAGTTTATTTGTTCCACATATATGATTATAGATTAAATCTATTTGGATTAAAATCAGAATTATGAACGCCTTCATTTTTATATTATATAAATTTTTTTTATTTTTTATATTCTGTTGACTGAATGTAATCAAGAAAGAATCATATACGAAAAATCTTATTTTATTGATAATTCTTTTAGAATACTTTCAGAAGAATATTCTGGTACTTCTCCAGATGAAGTGTATATAAAAGATGCTAAAACAGATATTATCGCAAAAATATATTATTTTGATCCTTCAGCATACGATTCAGGTTCGCATAATGTAACATTGGTGTGGAATAATGATTTTCAGTCACTTTCTAATCTTTCTTATATGTTTAAAGATTGTAATAATATAGTCGAAATCAAATTTTATGGATTTGTTTTGGCAAATGTTACAACAATGGAGAGTATGTTTTTAAATTGCTTAAATTTAACGTCAATAGATTTTTCTAATTTCGATACAACATTAGTCACTAATATGGCATATATGTTCAGTAGATGTAGAAAATTAGCATCTTTGAATTTATCCAATTTTAATACTGACATAGTTACTAATATGGATAATATGTTCAGTGAATGCCAGATATTACCTTTCTTGAATTTATCCAATTTTAACACTTCAAAAGTAACAAATATGAGTTATATGTTCAATCATTGTAATTCATTAAAAACATTAGATTAGTCAAATTTTGATACTTCTTTAATTACAAATATGAGTTATATGTTTAATGGTTGTGCTTCACTACTCTCATTAAATTTATCACATTTTAACACATCAAAAGTAACACATATGGGCTATATGTTCAATAATTGCATTTCATTTCAATTATTAGATATATCAAATTTTGATACTTCTATGGTTACAGATATGAGCCATATGTTCAGTGAAAAAAGGGATTTAGGTTTTCTTTTATTATCAAATTTTAAAACCTCAAAAGTTACAAATATGGAAAATATGTTTTCTGGTTGCACAAAGATAAATTTTTTGAATTTATCTAATTTTGATACTAGAGCAGTCACAAATATGGAAAATATGTTTTCTGGTTGCGATAATTTAACTTCATTAGATATATCAAAATTTGATACTTCTTCAGTCAAAAATATGGCTTCTATGTTTAATAATTGCTCAAAATTATCTTACTTTGGTTTACCATATTTTAACACTTCAAAAGATACAAATATATCTGACATGTTTTATGGAACTTTATTCTTGGAATATGTAAATATAAAATTGGATGAATTAAATATAATAAAAGATATTTTATTTGGATTAGATATAGAAGAAATAAATAAAGGTAGAGATGTGAAAATATTTAATAAGAATTTGATGCTCGTTTTTACATCAACTGCTAATCAAAAAACAAATGAAGAAAGTAATACTATAACAATGGATTTAGGTCAATGCGAAGATACATTAAAACATGAATATAATATTTCAAAGAATGATTCATTATATATATTACAAATTATATATGAAGAAGAAGGGATGAAAATACCTAAATTAGAATATCAAATATATTATCCTTTTTATAATAATAGTAATAATATGACTAAATTAAATTTATCATTTTGTCAAGATGAGAAAATAATTATTTCAATTAAAGTCGCAATCAATGAAACAATAGATAAGCATAATGCAAGTAGTCGTTATTATAATGATCCTTGCTATGAAACAAAATCAGAAGATGGAATAGATTTATCTTTAAAAGATCGAAGAGATTTATTTATTATTAATAATATGACTTTATGTGAAGAGAATTGTGATTTAACACGACTTTTTTAGCTGCCGCCTCATATTCCTCTGCCGAAGAAAAGCCCATATCAATTCCATGCTTTTCATAATGCTCATTTAATCTGTTGGCATTTCTAAAAGTAAGAGGACGTTCATCTGTAATTTCAGTTGTCTCTGATCTAACTTCTTCTGTAGCTGCTTCAGTCTTTACTTCTTCCGTGGTTACTTCCGTTTTCGTTACAGTTTCGGTAGTTGTTTCTGTCGTAATAACTTCAGTGGTTTTTGTTTCAGTTGTTGAATCATTATTATCCTTATTTCCGCCAACCTTACCTGATATAACCGATATCAAAACTATAACAATAACTATAGCAGAATAAAGAATTGAATTATTCTTATTTTTCATAGCTTACTCCTCCAATTTTTTAAATCACCATCTCAATTCCAAACACTCCATTTTTAAAGGTTGCCTCAATCTCAATACCAAGCTTGCCGCAAAGCCTTTTCACCACATAAAGTCCAAGTCCGCTACCCTCGCCATGTCTGTCCTTTGAACGTACAAAGGGTTCAAATATATCGTCTACATCTATATCATAGCCTTCGGCAACATCATTTTCAAATATAAGCTTTACCGAAGCATTACTCTCATCATATGTGACTTTAAGTGTGAGCCAACTATTTGCATACTTTCTCGCATTAGAAAAAATATTTTCGAAAATTCTTCTTAAGTCATGCTCACTTGATATAATTTTTATATTCTTTTCAGGCAAATCAAATTCTGCTTTTATTCCCTTTGCCTCAATCCATTCATTTTGCTCAAGTGCTATCTCGGAAATGAACGGAATAAGTGCTATCTCTGTTTTTGATAAAGTATCATTATTTTCCACCAGGGACACATCAAGAAAATCATCCGAAAGCTCACGTAAAAATCCAACCTTACTTATAACCACATTAAGATATTCCTTCTCCTTATCCGAAAGCTCATCCGATTTATTTATCAACTGCAGATATCCGTCCACTGACGTAAGAGGTGTTCTAAAGTCATGGGAAATACCAGCGATTATCCTTTGCAGATGTTCCCTGTCAACGGCGTACTCCTTAAGCATTTCGGAAAGTTCATTGATATAATCATTAATCGCATTGGCAAGCTCAACGCTGGACGCACCAAAAGAACCAACCGTTACCGGCTGATTCCTTTTGGATTCTTTTTTTTCAATTATCTGATTGGTTATGTCCCGCATTTCTTTTTTCAGTATGCCTATCCTTATCGCAAGTATCATGCATACCACCAAAAGCAGAACACATATTATTATTAAAATCTTTTCCATAATATATCTCTTATTTATATAATCTCTTCTTCATAAATATATACGATAATCCTCCCCAAAGCAAGGTCTCAAGTACAAAGCTCATTAAAATGGCACATACCACTTCCCCCGTGATTTTTTCACCGAATACACTCATAGGCTGGCCCATCAAAAGCCATCTCATATATTTCATATATTTACTCGGACTGTTCTCAAAACTAACCTCGAGAATTATACTTACAAGCGTATCAACAAGCATAAATCTAAGATAACATATTACTGCTCCGAGTGCACCCCTGAATGTTGTCACCATCAAAACACCCATTACAGTCGCATGAAGTAATACCACAATGTAAAGTAAAAGTCTTACAGCTACATCATCCAATTCTCCGTAGCCCTTGGCACTGCCAAATATAAGAGTTGCTGCAACAAACGAAACACCCATAACTCCGGTAATTGTTCCGGCTATTACCAGACATTTACTTACTAAAATCTGCATCGGTCTTTTTCCGCTCATAACCTCATAATAAACGGTTCTGTTTCCAAATGCCGTAGCTGTAAGCACAGCTGCAAACATTGCCACAAAAAGTATAAGTATCATTGCGGAATCTTCTCCTGTCTGAACCAGATATTCTCCCGCATTTTCCGGTCCGTTAATAAAAGGCACAACCGCACCAAATAAAACCAAAATAATTGCCAAAAGCCAAAATCTCATAGTCTTTGTCATTCTAAACCATTCTGCTCTAAGTAATCTGTTCATCTCTAACCCTCCTAATCCTCTATCTGTTTTCCGGTTTTTTCAAGATAATATTCCTCTAAGCTTTCTCCCTCTTCGCAAAGCCTTGTGATTATAAAGCCTGCGTCGGTTATGGATTTGGACAGCTTTTCTATATCATCTATGCCCTCATAAAGTCTTATTTCACCGTTGTCCCTTACCTTGAAATCCTTTATGTTAAGCTTATTTTCTATGTAAGCTACAGTCTCTGAATTTTTATTGGTCGTAAGTGAGACATAGGACCTTGCATGTTCTATCATTTCTTCTTTGGAAAGCTTCTCCACAAGCTTGCCCTCATTGATGATTATGAAGTCCGTACATAATTCATAAAGCTCCGTCAAAAGGTGGCTGGAAATAAGAATCGTCTTTTTATCCTCCACACAAAGCTTCTTTAAAATGTGTCTCACATAAGCTATTCCTTCAGGGTCGAGACCGTTTACCGGCTCATCCAAAACCAGCACATCCGGATCGGGAAGAAGTGCCATACCTATACCGAGTCTTTGCTTCATACCGAGCGAAAATCTCTTTGCAAGCTTATCTCCGGTATCTGCAAGTCCTACAAACTCCAGCACCTCATCAATTCTTTCATCACTTGCAACTCCACGCATATATCTTATGAATTCCATATTTTGCCTGGCTGTCATACCACCCTCTATAATAGGTGCCTCTATCATGAAGCTTATCCTGTCTCTTACCTTATCAAGTTCCTTCTCTCCTGTCTTTCCAAAAAGACTTATGCTTCCTTCATCCTGCATGGCAAGTCCGCCTATCATTTTCATAATAGTTGTCTTACCTGCACCGTTTGGTCCGATAAGTCCATAGATATGTCCCTCCTCTATATCAAAGGACACTCTGTCAACAACCGTTGATTTCTTTTTCTTGCTTTTATATATCTTTGTAACATTTTCAAGACTTATTACACTTGCCATAGCAATCCCTCCGTTTGTTTATTATAAATCAATAATAAAATATGATGGTTAATCAAAGGTTAAGTTAAAGGTTAAGAAAAGGTTAAGAATGTGCCACAAATCTACAACAATTTCACTTCCCTTATACGCCTTTCTATGCTATAATATCGTTATAATTGTCACACATTTGCAAAGGTATCTGTTAACAATCTGCTCGGATTAAACGATAAAATAATTCACAAGGAGGTAAATTATGTCATTAGTTTATACGAACGAAAACTGTGTAGGATGTAACAAATGTATCGGTGCCTGCAGCTGTATGGGAGCCAATGTTCAGGCTGAAAGGGACGGTAAAAACCGTATCAAGGTTGACGGAACAAAATGTATTGCCTGCGGTGCCTGCTTTGATGCATGTAAGCACGATGCAAGAGAATTTTGTGATGATACGGAAAGATTCTTTAACGATCTTGCAAAGGGCGAAAGAATTTCACTTCTTCTTGCGCCGGCATTTAAGGCCAATTACCCGAGAGAGTACGAAAAGGTTTTGGGTGGTCTTAAGCAGGCAGGTGTTAACAGAATCATAAGCATATCCTTTGGTGCGGACATAACCACATGGGGATATCTTAAGTATGTTACCGAAAATAATTTCTATGGCGGAATTTCACAGCCGTGTCCTGCGGTTGTCGGTTATATCGAAAGATATGCACCGGAGCTTATTCCAAAGCTCTTTCCTGTGCAAAGTCCAATGATGTGTGGAGCAATATATGCAAAAAAATATATGGGAATAACCGATAAGCTTGCCTTTATCAGTCCGTGTATAGCCAAGAAAATGGAGATAGACGATGTTAATAACGGCGGCTATGTTTCTTATAATGTTACCTTTGACCATCTTATGAAATATGTAAGAAAGCACAACGTTTACGGTCCTGATTGTTCGGATGAGATAGAGTACGGACTTGGTTCAATCTATCCTATGCCGGGCGGACTTAAGGAAAACGTTTACTGGTTCTTAGGCGAAAGTGCTCTCATCCGTCAGATGGAGGGTGAAAAGCACATGTATCATTACCTTGAGCAAAACAAGGACAGAATTGCCGGCGGAAAAACTCCGTATCTTTTTGTAGATGCGCTTAACTGCTCATCGGGATGTATCTACGGAACAGGAACCGAGCCTGAGAAAAACAAGACCGAGGATACCATGTATAATCTTCTAAAGATAAGGGAAGACAGCAAAAATGATATGAAAAAACATACATGGTCAAAAAAGCTTAGTCCTGAAGAAAGATTAAAATATCTCAATAAGCAGTTTGAGCAGCTTAATCTTAACGACTTCTTAAGAAGATACACCGACCGATCCGCTTCCTGCAGACACAGCCAGCCGACCAACTCTCAGCTTAATGAAATATTTAACAGCATGAGAAAATTCAATGACGAACAAAGACACAGAGACTGCTCCTGCTGCGGATACGAAGGTTGTTACGAGATGGCGGTTGCCATACATAACGGCTTTAATACCAAGGAAAATTGTATTTACTACATAAAGGATGTTGTTGCTCAGGAAAAGGAAGAAATAGAAAAGCTTATGAATGATATTAATAAGCAGAAGAAGGCTGTATTTAATATCGCCGAAAATATCAACTCAGAATTTGAAATGCTTAATACTTCATTACAGCAGATGGAGGAAGGAAATACCGCAAACGCAGGAGAAAGCACTTCAATTTCCGAAGAGGTTGAAAATGTTACAAGCTTCTGTAATAAGCTGTCCGAGTCTCTCATTGAAATACGTGATATACTTACTGAGCTTCATGAAAATAACGATGAGGTCGTATCTATCGCATCAAAAACCAATCTTCTTGCACTTAATGCTTCCATAGAAGCAGCGCGTGCAGGTGAAGCCGGACGAGGCTTTGCGGTTGTAGCAAGCGAGATAAACGAGCTTGCGGGAAGCTCCAAGGAAACCGCCGGAAAGAGTAATGAAGGTCAGGAGAGAATCGAGACCGCCATCGCTGCTATTATGAAAGAGGCCAACACTCTTCTTTCAATCGTTGGAAAGGTTCACGACAGAACACAGAACTTAGCTGCGTCAACGGAAGAAATATCCGCTTCTTCAGCCAATATCTCAGAGATAAGCAATACCATCAAGGACAAAATGAATTCGCTTGTTGAAGAGTTGGATAATATGTAGTATAAATAAATTGCGGGGAGAAACTTAATAATAAATGAGGTGACAACAATGTACAATCCAAAATCCCTGAAGGCTGATGAATTTATTGATGATAACGAGATAAAGGAAACTCTTTCCTACGCTGAGGCAAACAAAGAAAACTTCGAGCTTATAAA
>CALGGL010000387.1 GCA_937915975.1 uncultured Lachnospiraceae bacterium
AGAGCTTTTGCTTCTATTTGTCTTATTCTTTCACGAGTTACTTTAAACTCTTTTCCTACTTCTTCCAAAGTTCTTGCTTTACCATCTTCTAATCCAAATCTTAACTTTAGAACCTTTGCTTCCCTTGGTGTTAATGTTTGCATTACTTCCTCTAGTTGCTCTTTTAATAGTGTATATGCAACAGAATCTTGTGGTGCAGGAGAATCGTCATCTTGTATAAAGTCCCCTAAGTGGCTGTCATCTTCTTCTCCTATTGGAGTTTCCAAAGATACAGGATCTTGCGCAATTTTTTGAATTTCAACAACTTTTTCTACTGAAATTTCCATTTCTTTTGCAATCTCTTCTGGGGTAGGCTCTCTTCCTAGTTGTTGTAATAAATGTCTTGATGTACGAATTAGTTTATTTATTGTTTCAACCATATGAACTGGTATTCTTATAGTTCTGGCCTGGTCTGCTATAGCTCTTGTTATAGCTTGTCTTATCCACCATGTTGCGTACGTACTAAATTTGTAACCTTTTGTATAGTCAAATTTCTCTACTGCTTTTATTAATCCCATATTTCCTTCTTGGATTAAGTCTAAAAATAACATTCCTCTTCCAACATATTTTTTAGCAATACTTACAACAAGTCTTAAGTTTGATTCTGAAAGCTTTTTCTTAGATTCTTCGTCGCCCTCTAGTACACCCTTTGCCAGCTCAATTTCTTGCTCATAAGTTAGTAATGGTATTTTACCAATCTCTCTAAGATACATTCTTACAGGATCCTCGATACTCACCCCGTCAGGCACGGAAAGGTCGAGATGCTCAACATCAACATCCATATCCTCTTCTTCTGCGGCAAGAAGTAAATCATCAGGCTCTTCGTCATCGTCATCCGCAGTGATATTTAAGACATCTACATTATGCGCCTCAAGATATTCAAAAATCATTGTCATTCTCTCTGTATTCAGCTCAATGTCCTTACAATCCTTAAAATGATCTATAATCTCAGTATCCTCTATAACATTTTTCTTTTTCTTTGCCATTTCAAGAAGCTCATTCATCTTAGCTTCAAACTTCTCCTTAACGGCATCGCTGTCCTGTATCTGTCCATCCTCCTGAATAATAACGTCTTCCTTTGGAGCTTCCTTAACCTTCTTTTTTCTCTCAGCCATTTTATCTATATCCTCCCATAGTGATAATATTTTATCCATTATTTAATGAAATATGTAGCTTTGATATTTTTGCCTTCATAATTACAAGTTCCTGAAACTGCTTAGCGTCATTTGTACATTGCGGCAGCTTCCAGTCAATAAATCTTAGCTTTGTCTTTTTTACCAGATCATTAATCGCTTTTTCTTTCTCATCATCATCCATCTCAAAAGGAAGCTCGGTCTGCATAATCGATGCAACAAGTCTCTGTTTTTCAACATCATCATACATATTAAGTATGCTCGCGGGCTTGACTGTACCGCTTTCCTTATATTGGATAAATAACTCGTGTGCAACAGGCCTTATATCCTCATCAAAGAAATCCTCCTCACTTATTATTTCTTCAAGAATTTTAAACAGCCGTACATCATTAATCATCCATGTAAGTAACAGCTTTTGCGGATTATTTTTATCAGGTGAGCCTCTGCCGCTTGCAGTGTTATTAACAGAGTTATTAACAGCGTTTTCAGCACGTACACTGCCTGCATTACCATCAGATGCCGACTCACCG
Source organism: uncultured Lachnospiraceae bacterium (assembly GCA_937915975.1). Lineage (GTDB taxonomy): Bacteria > Bacillota > Clostridia > Lachnospirales > Lachnospiraceae > Coprococcus_C. The sequence goes on from CALGGL010000387.1 coordinate 1,703, forward strand.
CTGTTTCTTAACTCAAGCGTTCCATACTTGGTAACCATAGACTTAAGACCATCTTTATCCAGATTATATTTATCTGCGATTGTTTCAATATAACTATGTCTTGCTACCGGTTCCTCTATATATGAAAGACGCTTTGCCGCCTCCTTGGTAAACTTAACCTTTTCCTCCGGATCCTTAAGATTAAACCCTGATGCAATAGTATCTATTTCAAAAACTATTCCCGTTACTGCATCCCTTATTCTTTCCTCATAAGCCTCTTTTCCCATATTCTTTATGAACTCATCCGGATCCTTATAAGGCTTCATATCTATTACTCTTGTAACAAGTCCGACCTCGCGAAGTATTCCGATTGCCTTAAGCGTGGCATTGGTTCCTGCTCCATCGCTGTCATACGCAAGATAAACCTCATCAGTATATCTTTTTATAATACCTGCCTGTCCTATGGTAAATGCTGTTCCAAGCGAAGCTACAGCATTATCAAAGCCTGCCTGATGCATAGCAATAACATCCATATAGCCCTCACAGATAATTATTCCTCTTTTCTTGGAACGTCTTGCTATGTTCATCGCAAAAAGGTTGTGGCTTTTGTCAAATACAGCCGTTTCCTTTGTATTAAGATACTTTGGCTTTGCATCACCGAGAACTCTTCCTCCAAATGCAATAACCTTGCCGTTAATGTCGAGAATGGGAACCATAACCCTGTTCCAGAATTTATCTGTTGCACCCTTTTTCTCACTTATCTCAACAAGACCGGAATCCTTCATCTGCTCGTCTGTGTATCCTTTTTTCTTAAGATACTGATACAAATCATTCTGATAAATATCCGAATATCCCATTCCGAAGTTATTAATTGTCTCTTCGGTAAAGCCTCTTTCCTTAAGATATTCTCTTGCCGCTTTTCCATGTTCTGTTTTTGTCAAAAGATAGTGAAAATACGCCGCTGCGGTTTTATTCATCTCCTTGAGCATAACCTTATAGTTTTCTTTCGCCTTTTGCTCAGCGGACATATCCTGCTCCGGAAGCTCGTAACCGCACCTTTGTGCAAGCATCTTAACCGCCTCGGGAAATGAATAATTTTCATATTCCATTATAAATGTATATACATTTCCTCCCACTCCGCAACCAAAGCAATGATACATCTGCTTATCCCTGCTTACGTGAAACGACGGTGTCTTTTCATGATGAAACGGACAGCATGCCATATATGAATTACCTCTATGCTTCAGGCTTACATATCCGCCTATTACATCTATAATATCATTCCTGCTTCTTACTTCCTCTATCACATCATCAGAATAAAAAGCCATTATCCGATACTCCTTCTATATAACCGTTAAATTTGTTTTTCTAATATATAAATCGTTTTATAATCTGTTTTTTTATATTTTTGTATTATTTTATTCTATACTTTGCCATGATTTTGGTATAAACAGTTTTTTTGCCATAGCTACAGCATAATTATCTGTCATACCGGCTATATAATCACATACAACAACTGCCTTTTCTTCGCCGTTTTCTATGTAATCAATGTATTCCTGCGGAAGCTTTTCCGTATGCTCCATATAATCATTAAAGAGCATTCCTATCAGTGTTTCCGCCTTCACTTCCTCGCCCTTAGCGATAGGATTGGTATAAAGATCCTTAAACATAAAAGCCCTAAGCTCCGAAAACGCCTGCTGATAGTCCTCAGGCATAGCTATAAGTTCCTTATCCATACTATATGTAACCGTTGCATGTATAAGGCTGTTTATCCTATCTCTTGTACTGTGTCCAAGCATATCGGTACACTCCTTAGGAAGTGCCGCTTCAGTCAAAAGACCGGCTCTTATACCATCATCTATATCATGATTAACATAAGCTATCTTATCTGAGATTCTGACTATGTGCCCTTCCAATGTGGCAGGATTACAGCTTGTCTTATGATTAATAATTCCGTTTCTGACTTCCCAAGTAAGATTAAGGCCTCTTCCGCTCTTTTCAAGCTTATCAACCACCCTCAGGCTCTGTTCATTATGAAGAAACGGCCTTTTTATATAATCCTTGGCATATTTTGTTAATGCTCTTTCTCCGGCATGTCCAAACGGAGTATGTCCAAGGTCATGTCCCAAAGCTATAGCTTCCGTCAAATCCTCATTTAACCTTAATGCTCTTGCGATGGTTCTTGCAATCTGAGCAACCTCAAGCGTATGTGTAAGTCTCGTTCTGTAGTGGTCATCCGGTGAAAGAAAAACCTGAGTCTTATGCTTAAGTCTTCTAAACGACTTGGAATGAATTATCCTATCTCTGTCGCGCTGAAAATCTGTCCTTATATCACATTTTTCCTCTTCACGCTCTCTTCCTTTGCTTTCATCGCTAAACGAAGCACAAGGTCTATATATATCATGTTCTCTTTTTTCAAATTCTTCTCTTAAAAGCATCCTTTCACCCCATTTTTTTGTTTTTCGACAGTCACCACATTTATATTATTCTGCTAAAACACTAAAATCCCTTTTTTTATTTTAAACTTCTGTTTATCGCAATAAGACAGATATCAGGTTGGTTAATATACTGAACA
>CALGGL010000388.1 GCA_937915975.1 uncultured Lachnospiraceae bacterium
TTTGCAAGCTTAAGAGCAAGCTCAAAAGCTTCTGCTGCTTCAGGATTAGGATAACTTACTGTTGGGAATTCTCCATCCGGCATCTCCTGTTCAGGAACAACATATACATTTTCAAATCCAAGCTCACGAAGTATTCTTCTGGCAGGGATATTTCCGGTTCCGTGAAGCGGAGTATAAACTATCTTCAACTCCTTGCCGTACTTGTCTATGCAATCCTGATGTATTACCTTCTTCTTTAACTCAGCCATATAGGCATCGTCTATTTCTCTTCCGATTATCTCATAAAGTCCCTCGTGGATAGCCTCAAGCTTCGGCATAGTCTTGGCATCCTGAACTGTTATGGATTTTACCTCTTTCATGATACCTGCATCATGAGGCGGGGTAATCTGTGCGCCGTCCTCCCAGTAAACCTTGTAACCGTTATACTCAGGCGGATTGTGGCTTGCGGTTATATTTATACCTGCTACACACCCAAGCTCTCTTACCGCAAATGAAAGCTCAGGAGTAGGTCTAAGTGACTCAAATACGTATGCCTTTATACCGTTTGCAGCAAGACAAAGTGCAGCAACATCAGCAAATTCCGGCGAACATCTTCTGGAGTCAAAGCATATGGCAACTCCCTTGGACTGTTTTTTTCTATGAATAATATAATTGGCAAGACCTTGTGTAGCCTTTGCTACCACGTAGTTATTCATACGGTTTATGCCGGCACCGATTATACCTCTTAAGCCTGCCGTACCGAATTCAAGGTCCGCATAGAAACGCTCCTTTATCTCCTTTTCATCATCCTTGATTGCAAGGAGTTCCTTTCTTGTTTCCTCACTGAAAAATGGATTGGTTGACCATTCCTCATATATTTTCATGTAGTCCATGATGTTCCTCCTTAAATGTATTCACTCTAATTATCTATGTTAATCAAGTCTGTCAATGTGGTAAGGTCGTCAAAGCTGTACTCGTCATCCTTACCGTCATCCGTTGCCTGAATTGTGTAACTCTTAATCAAACTTCCCGTCTGATACAAAACTATGGTATGTGTACCGACCACCTTCTGGAATGTCACCGGTGCATATCCGACATAATTTCCATCCACATAAACACCCGCTCCAACCGGTGTTTTAATTGTTATTGTGTTCTCGGTAGCTCCTGTATAAAGCTCGGTTGTTTGTCCGCTTTCACTTGTACTGCTTATATTTTCGGAAGAATTATCTGAGTTGTCCGTATCGGTATCATCGGTTGTATCCTCCGTATCCTCGGTGTCTTCAGTGGTTTCTTCGGTTGTATCATCAGCCACCAGCTCAAAAGTGTATGTCTTGACCGGCTCGGATATCTTGAAGCTTCCGTTAAAGCTCTTATAACCCTCTGCCTTTATCTTAAGTCCGTACGAACCGTAAAGTCCGGTAAATGTATGTGCAGGATATAATATGCCATCAACATATATTTCTGCTTCCGCAGGCGTAACCGAAAATGTTATGGTTCCGGAAGGTATGGCTATATCACCTATATTAACCTCCGTCTCCTCTCCTTTTACGACCTTAACTTCTTTACTGTTGCTGTAGCCGTTATGATTTATTCTTAAGGTATAGGTTCCCTCTCTTACGGCAAGAAGCATATCCTGAGATACAGGAACTATCACATCATACCCAATCTCAACCATTCCACCTACATAGGTATCCTGATTAACAAGTCTTACATATCCGTGTCCTATATCTATAACGCACGAAATCAAGGTTCCATTCATCAAATAAAGTGTAACCTGATCTTCGGTATTTACTTCCATAATACTCTTGGCAACTCCATCTTCAAATGCCAGCGCATACTCTGACATTTTGCACGAGGTTCCCTTATAAGTAGCCTTGCCGTTCAAAACATCAGCGGAGAATTTATTTACATCCTTTACAACCTGAACGCTGCTGCTTGATGAGATACTGACAAGTCTGTTGGTATCCGAATAATAAACTATATCAACAACACTTCCGACAGGCACCTCACTTATTATAAGATTGTTACCGTAAGTATCCGTTACACTCACACCGCCATGATATCCGAGTACCAGTTGCTCACCGGTAATGTAATTAAGAAATGTGATATCATTGGTTTCAGTGTCACGTTTTATCATTACTGCCGTTAGGGACTCTTCGGTATGGTAGGACGAAATGTCTTCCGTGCTGCTGTCATATACCTTTACCTTTCCCTTGCCAGCACACGAGGTGAGGCAAAAAAGCAGTAACGCAAAAATCAAAAAGACATTTTTACGCATAATTACCACCTTAACTTCTGTATTATACAAGATTTTATTTTAAATGTGAATACCTTAATTATGCTAAATTTCCAGATAATATCTGTTCAATTTGCCGAGTAAAGCCTGTTTTTGCTCCTCTTCACCTATTATTTTCTCTAATTTTTCCATCATTTTGGGTGAAATCCAGTTCTTAGGAGCATTAATATATTGGTTGGAAAGCTTGTAAAATTTCTCCGGATACAGGTATAAAATGTAGATATATTCCAAATCATTTTTGCTTAAATTACATATTTTCCCGTATTCTTCGATTATTTCACGCATAACATCAAAATCATAAGCATTTTTTTCAACGGTCTTTCTCATAAAATGATATAAATCGTTAAGCTGATTTCCAACATAAAATTTATCAAAGCTGATTGTTGCAATTACATTTTTGCTCTTGCTTTCCCCTATGTTTTTCTCCTGCGAACCATCCTCCTCATCAATCACTATAATACTGTGATAATTATACATACCATGACAATAGCCTACATGATTTCCCAGCATCCTCAGGCTGTCTTGATCAAGCTTATTTTCACAGTCAGTTGCCTGCTTATAGAAGAAGTCATAATTATCTAAAAAAAGCTCTTCAAATTTCTTTTTACTCTTCCTCTTCATCATAAAATTCTTAACTCTTTTAAGCTCCTGATTTCTCTTCCTGAAATCACTGTTCAACCTTATATGTATATCCCCTTCGGTGCTATCAAAAATTTCCTTACTCACCTTGTGAAAATGTGCCAGATTATTAACGGCAAGACTTATCTCGTCAGGATTTCTCACATCAATCTCCCTGCCCTCAAAAAAGCTTCGCATAACATATCCGTTTCCGTATCTGT
>CALGGL010000389.1 GCA_937915975.1 uncultured Lachnospiraceae bacterium
TTAAAATATATAATGAAAAGAAGATCCCTGTCTGGGGACCGTCCATAGAAGGTCTTGATATGGATCATATAGCGACCTATGTAAGGCCGAAAAGTAATATGGAAAATACATGGGAAAATGTTCCGCAGGATATTAAGGAAACATTTGAGAGACTCGGAATACCGCAGGCAGAGAGAAAATCCCTTGCCGGAGTCGGAGCACAGTATGATTCCGAGCTTGTATATCATAATGTTAAGGATGAGGTTGCTGAGCAGGGTGTTATATATACCGATATGGAAAGTGCCTTAAAGGGCGAATATGCTGATATGGTCAAGGAGTACTTTATGAAGCTTGTTCCGCCTACAGATCACAAATTTGCTGCTCTTCACGGTGCAGTATGGTCCGGTGGTTCATTTGTATATGTTCCGAAGAATACGGATGTTTCCATACCTTTACAATCGTATTTCAGATTAAATGCGAAGGGTGCGGGACAGTTTGAACATACACTTATAATAGTTGATGAGGGAGCAAATCTTCACTTTATCGAGGGATGTTCGGCACCTAAGTATAATGTGGCAAATCTGCATGCAGGTTGTGTGGAGCTTTATGTTAAGAAAAATGCAAAACTCAGATATTCAACCATAGAAAACTGGTCAAAGAATATGTACAACCTTAATACTAAGAGAGCTCTTGTTGAAGAGGGCGGAGCTGTTGAATGGGTATCCGGTTCATTTGGATCACACGTGGGCTATCTGTATCCTATGAGTGTTCTTAAGGGTGATAATTCAAGAATGGAATTTACAGGAGTAACATTTGCGGGAAATGGACAGAATCTTGATACGGGTGCTAAGGTTGTTCATATCGGCAAAAATACCAGCTCATATATGAATACCCGTTCCATAAGTAAAAGCGGAGGAATAAGTACATTCAGAAGCAGTGTGGTTGTACAAAAATCTGCTACCGGTGCAAAATCAGCGGTTTCCTGTGAATCTTTGATGCTTGATTCCGAGTCCCGTTCGGATACCATACCTGCTATGGATATAAGAACAAAGGATGCCAATATCGGACACGAGGCAAAAATCGGAAGCATAAGTGATGATGCTGTATTTTATCTTATGAGTCGCGGTATGAGTGAGGAGGATGCAAGGGCACTTATTGTAAGCGGCTTTGCTGATAATGTTTCGAAGGAACTTCCTCTTGAGTATGCGGTTGAGATGAATAATCTTATCCGTCTTGAGATGAAAGGAAGTATTGGATAAAAGCCTTTGGGCTGATAGCTTTTGTGGAGGTAATCAAATGACTGATATAAATATAGATGAATTTGAAAAATCGGATAAGCTTACCGTCAATGCCATGCCTTCAAAGACCTGGTACTGGCTCGGTGTGAATGATGCATCTTTATCATGGGATAAGGCTTCGGAAAAATCCTTAAAAACGGATGAAATAACTATAAATGATAAAGAAAAGCATGAGGATATATGGCTTGATTTATCCGATGCAGAAGAAAGCTTCAATAAAAAAGAGATTAAGCTTATTGCCAAGGAAGAAAGTACAGTAACGGTAATAGCGAATTATGCTTTATTAAAAAACGTAAGAATTATCATTGATATAAATGCAGGTGTAAATTCCAAGGTGAAGCTTATTCAGGTGCTTACCGCTGCCGAAAACAGCATTTATAATGAGGTCAATGCAAGCTGTGAAAAGAATGCCGAATTTGAACTTATTCAGGTGTTTGCAGGTAAAAAATCGGATTATTCTTTAGATGAAGCGGGAAAAATTTATTCAAATGTCAAGGTTGAGCTTGCGGGAGATGCTTCGGATTTTGTATATAATATGGGCTATCTCGGACAGGGCGGTAACGTGCTTGATTACAATATTATTGTGAATCATACAGGTAAGAACACAAACTGTAATATAAATGCAAGCGGAGCTTTAAAGGATAATGCAACCAAGATATTCAGAGGAACCATAGACTTTAAGAAAGGTGCATCCGGCTCTGTCGGTGCCGAGACCGAAACCGTTCTTATGCTTGGTGAAGATGTTGTTAATAAAACAGTTCCCGTTATCCTTTGTTCTGAGGAAAATGTATCCGGAACTCACGGTGCTACCATAGGAGAGCTTGATGAGGAAACGTTATTTTACTTTGAGAGCAGGGGAATAGATAAGAAAAACGCTGAAAATATTATGGCAAGAGCGGCAATAGAAAGATTAACGGGTATTACGGAAAATGAAAAGGTTAATGCTGTTATAGATAATACTTTAAAGGAGGTGCTTGGTGATGATTGATATAAATGATATTAGAAAAGAATTTCCGATTTTTGAAAATATGCAGAATGGAAAGGTTCTTAAATTCGCATATCTGGATAATGCGGCGACATCACAGAGACCACAGTGTGTAATCGATGCTGAGACGGAGTTTTATAAAATGCACAATGCCAATCCGCTTCGAGGCTCATATCCGTTAAGTGTTGAGGCAACGGATATATATGAAAATGCGAGAAAAAGTGTACGAGACTTTATAAATGCATCGTCAGCTTCGGAGATTATATTTACAAGAAATACCTCTGAAAGTATTAACCTTGTGGCTTACAGCTACGGGCTTACCAATGTAAATGAAGGCGATGAGGTGCTTGTATCCATAATGGAGCATCACAGTAATCTGCTTCCTTGGCAGATGGTTACAAGAAAAAATGGTGCAACACTTAAATTTATAGAATGTGAAAGTGACGGAAGTGTAAACCTTGAAAAGATAAAGGAGCTCATAACTGAGAAAACAAAGATAGTTGCCATTACTCAAGTATCAAACGTTCTCGGTTATGAAAATCCTGTTAAGGAGATAGCAAAACTTGCACATGAAAAGGGTGCGGTTATCGTGGTGGACGGTGCCCAGTCAACACCTCATATGAAGATAGATGTTAAGGATATGGATGTTGATTTCTTTGCATTTTCGGGACATAAGATGTTTGGTCCTATGGGAATAGGCGTGCTTTACGGAAAGGAAGATCTGCTTGATAGGATGCCTCCGTTTTTAACCGGAGGAGAAATGATAGATTCGGTTTCACGTTTCGATGCGGTATATGCCGAACTTCCTCATAAGTTTGAGGCGGGAACCGTAAATGC
>CALGGL010000390.1 GCA_937915975.1 uncultured Lachnospiraceae bacterium
CAGCGAAGCTGAGCCGAAGCGATAGATAAACAAATAATAAAGATGGGGTGTTATGAAAAATCGTGAAATTAAAAACGTGTGGGACCATGGATATATGGATAAGGCTAAGACCAAGCAGCAGGTAAAGGAAAGGGCAGATAAGCTTTTTGATATGATGAGTCTTACGGAAGCTAAGGACAGACTTCCTTCACAGGTTTCGGGTGGAGAGGCACAGAGAGCCGCTATGTCGAGAGCTGTGATAAATGAACCGAAGCTTCTTTTTGCCGATGAGCCGACCGGAGCCTTGAACAGAAAGAATACGGAGAATGTCCTTGATCTTCTTACCGAACTTAACAAGGACGGACAGAGCATACTTATGGTTACTCATGATATAAAGGCTGCTCTTCGCGCTAACAGGCTGATTTATCTCGAGGACGGTAAGATATGTGGGGAGATGGATTTAAAACCGTTTTATGAGCTTGATAAGGCGGATAAGACAGCTTTAAAGGACAGAGAAGCACAGGTTAACTCATGGCTTTCATCCATGAACTGGTAGAAGGGTGGGAGCGATATGAGAGATTTGAATTTGATAATAAAAGGAAATTTCAGAAAAAATAAGGCTGCGTATATCACTGTTTTCATACTAATGTTTATTGTTTCCGTCTGCTTTGTAACCGTGTTAAGTGTAGTAAATAATACAAAGAAGCACAATCAAAAGGCTATGGAGGATACCGGACTCGGAGATATGCTTATCTGGTGCGGTGAATACAATTTTGAAAACTTTGAAGAAGCCAAAACAAAGTTTAAAGAAAAGCTTTCAGACTGTGATGTCATATCGGAGGCTAAAGCTATAGATGTGATAGAAACCTATATACCTGATATAAATGGTCATGATTATGGCAATACAGTATTTCTTATTGACTATAAGTCTGAGCAGGTAAGCTATAAAGTATATGATAAGGACGATAATTTGGTTGCCTCACCTCATCTTGATAAAGGCGAGATAATTGTTCCGATAAGCTTTAAGGTGCTTTTTGATGTCAATATAGGTGATACGTTTGCCATAGGTCGAGGAGACGATACTCTGGATGTTAAAATAGCATATTTTTTTGAAGACCCTTATATGGGGACTTATCTTATGGGCATAAAGACAATGCTTATATCGGATACAGACATCTCTTATATAAAAGATAATTTTGACGGTTATGCTTATGCAAATTCTGTATTATATTCACTTAAGAAGAGCGACTCGAAGATGAAGGATATAGAGTTTGAAAAGCGTGTCAATAGGGACACAAATATATCTGCGTACGCATGGATTACCATTACTAAAAATCAGTGTAGTACCTATATGATGATGATGGTTAATATTTTTTCCGGAATACTTTTGGGATTTATTATTATGCTTGTGATAATAGCCATAATAGTTCTTGGACACAATATAAGTAACAGTATAGAGAAGGATTATGTAAATTACGGAATATATAAGGCAATCGGCATTACAAACAACAAGCTTAAAATATCTATAATGTGCGGATATATTATAACCTGCATAATCGGATTTATAGCCGGTGTTCCGGTTGCCATACCTCTTATAAAGGTTGTAAATAAAATTTTAAGACCGGTGGGAGGTACCTACGTAGAGTCAAAAGCGGATATGGTTTCAAGTTCACTTGCTATGCTGCTTATACTTGTTTTTGTAGGTATATATATAATGATAAAGGTGGCAAGGATAAGCAGGGTAACACCTGTTATGGCCTTAAATGATGGAAGAAAAAATGTACATTTTTCTTCAATTTTAAAACTGCCTGTATCAAAGAGGTTTCTTAATACCTCGCTTGCTTACAGACAGCTTATCTCAAGAAAGAAGCAGTATATAAGTGCGGTTATAATTACAGCTTTTCTGGTAGTATTTATGGTGCTTATAAATCAGATGCTTTCATGGATGTCGGGTGGAGATGCAAAGATAATGACCGAATTGTTTGAGCCTGTAGCATATAATATGGTAGTATCAGGCGAGAAGTCGGAAGATCTGGAAGCTAAAAAGGACGAGATTAATGATCTTATTGCAAACGAAAGTGAATATAAGATTATACATGCTACTAATCAATATGTACTTTTGGATGATTCCAAAATATGCTGCCAAATCTTTGACAATCCGGAAGCTATAGGCAATATAGTAAAGGGAAGAACATGTCTTTATGACAATGAAATTCTTATGACGGAATACCTGTCCAAAGAGCTTGGAGTGGGTATAGGAGATACTGTTGTTGTAGGTGACCATGAGGAGAAGGAAGATTATATCATAACCGGTCTTACGGCAAGCGGTAACGATGCGGGAAAGAGCTTTATTATGAACTGTAATGGCTATGAAAGACTGGTAAAGGATGTTGATTGGACATGGAGAGTTGCCTATTATGTTGTAAAGGATGAAGAAAAGGTTGATGATATAGTTGAGCTGATAAATGACAAATACGGCGATTTGGATATTAAAGCCGAAAGCGAAGATTATGATATGGGAAACAATCCTATATCCGTTGCAGTTAAAGGTATATCTGTCGTAATATACACACTCTCCGCAATCTTTATTATGATAACGGTTATTCTTGTATCAGGCAAGATGTTTGAGCGTGAAAAGAAGGATTACGGAATTCTTAAAGCCTGCGGTTTTGATGTAGGCAAATTAAGAAGTCAGTTCGCTGTAAGATTTATGATTGCATCCTTTGCCGGTTCTTTGCTCGGAATAATAATTGCGCTTTTGTCCGGTGAAAAAATAATAGAAATGATTTTCTCCATGTTTGGTGTTATGCATATTGATTTAGTGTTTGGAGCACCCGCACTTATTATTCCAATCTGTGTAGTCGCACTTATGTTTTATGTATTTGCATATCTTGTATCAAGAAGGATAAAGAAGGTATCTACAAGAGTGCTGGTGGTTGAATAAAATGCATACGGATTGTAAAGTATAATATTACTTGACAAAGTACTGATTCTCGGCTAAACTAAAATTGGATTTTTATTTAGCCGAGATTTTTTAAAATATGTGTTTGAATAGACAAAAAAATTATATTTTGTTTTAGATCAGACGGGCTATAAGGATAACCAATCTAATATATCAGTGTGGGGCAATAATTATGTATATAAAAAGAGCTGTAGAAGACACAGTAATCAAAATTAAAGATATGTTTCCGGTTCTACTTGTTACGGGGCCGCGTCAGGTTGGCAAGACAACTCTGTTACAAAAGCTTATGGAGCAGGATAGGAGATATGTAACTTTAGATGATCCAAATGCGAGGTACCTTGCAAAAAATGATCCCGCACTTTTTTTGCAACGCTATAAACCACCAGTATTGATTGATGAGATACAGTATGCGACAGAACTTTTACCATATATAAAGATGAGTGTTGACAAAAATAAAAAAAATGGAGATTTCTGGATTACAGGTTCTCAGGTGTTCAGACTTATGAAAGATGTCAGTGAAAGTCTTGCAGGCAGAGTTGGCATTATTAATCTGCTTGGACTTTCCGATGCAGAAATATATGATTATGAAAGTGTACCATTTACCGTTGATTCAGATAGATTATTAGACAGGATAGACAAGACAAAGATACAAGGTCTTAATAAGATATATGAGAGAATTTTTCGAGGTTCTATGCCTGTACTCTGTGCTGATAAAAATATTGATTGGGAGACATATTACAGGTCGTATGTTGAAACCTATCTGCAAAGAGATATAAGGGATTTGACACAGGTGGGAGATGAGATGCAGTTTTATAATTTTATGACAGTTGTAGCTGCTAATACATCTAAACCGGTGATATATGAGGAAATTGCCGGTTCAGTAGGTGTGTCCGCACCTACAGTTAAAAGGTGGCTGTCTATATTGGTTTCTTCTCATATAGTGGCATTGGTGCAGCCTTATCAAAATAATATGTTAAAAAGGGTTGTAAAAATGCCGTTATTACATTTTCTTGATACCGGACTAGCTGCATATTTACTTAGATGGGGAAATGCAGAGGCTTTGGAAAAGGGCGCTATGTCCGGTCAGTTCTTTGAAAGCTTTGTATTTTCAGAAATTTATAAAAGCTATTTGAATGCAGGAAAAGAACCTCCTATTTATTATTATCGTGATAAGGATAAAAAGGAGATAGATCTATTAATTTATCAAAATGGAACATTAAGCCCTATTGAGATTAAAAAAGCAGGTTCGCCGGGAAGAACAGCAATAAAGAATTTTCATATATTAAATGCACTTGAAACACCTCAAAAAATAAAAAATGAACTTAAAGTGAAGGTTGGAAACGGAGCAGTAATATGTATGTCGAATGATTTGCTGCCTATTGATGATAAAAATTGGTTTGTTCCTGTAGATATGATATAACAACCGTATAAATTATCAGGTTAAGTGGCATACTTTCTTATATAAAGATAATTTAATTATCGTATATAAGGAGGAACAAGACTATGCATAGTTCAGTAGAAACCTATCATGAGGTTGCCGAAAGATGCAGCGCTTACGATAAGAAGCATTATCAGGACAGCTTCACCAATATAGCAGGAGATAATAAGAGCTGTCTTAACTGCAGACATTTTGCGGATGATGAATATTGCAGACTGGATTTGTATGATCCGATTGCGGAAAATATTAAATAGAATAATATATACCCTAAAGGGTATAAAATATGATTTAAAAAATAAAATACACCCTATAAGGTATAAAATTATTATTAAATTTTGACATTATACCTTATAGGGTGTATTTGACTATTGCTCTTCATTAATATTTTCGTTATCTTCACAATTATCATTATCCAAGCTTTTTTCACTTACTTCTTTATTCATTTGAAAGATTTTTCGTAATGTAAATGATGTTCCGTATGCGATTGCACCAAATATAAGTAACAACCACAAATACCAAATGTATATAAAAATAATTGGGTAGATTATGCAGAATGCAATAGGAGCAACCCATGCAGTAAATATCTTAATCCAACTACCAAAATATCCGATTGCCAGCAGAAATGAATTTATAAATATTTTTCCTAATGTATTTTCATAGCGGGCTATAAGTGGAAAAACAAATGGCACAACAAGACAAAATAGTATTACCTCAACAATCAGTATATATGTATATACAGTAGAAATAACTCCGCTTATATTATTGATCATTATATATTCAGCAAGCATTATTGCTATATATAGCAATATAATAAAAAAAGCCTGTGTGGATTGCTTGAAATTTTTTTTGAATTCTGTAACAAAACCCGATAAAACGGTTTCTTCTTTATCCTCTTGTAATCTCATACACATTGAATATAAAGCGGTGATAGATGCTCCTATTGTAAATATTGGAAGACAAAAAATCACAAAGCATACATTTAAACCGAATATATTGCCAAAGGTATCCATACCTTTTTGAAGAAATGATCTTTTGTCGGGAGGCTTTCTGTCATAAGCCTCTTCTATGTGTTTATTAATAACATAATTATTTTGAGTGCTGTGCATAATAGTTCTCCTTGTTTTTATATAAATAAGGTGCGCCTTTATAGCACACCTTATTTAAATTAAATATATTAATTTTAGATAAAAATTATTCTTTTACACCACCAAGTGCCACACCTGCGATAATATATTTTGATAAGATAAAATACATAACAAGGAGAGGTAATACTGTTACGAAAAGACCACAATATATTTGTCCCCAGTCTCTTTCCTTGTCGTTTGCTTTAAGTGCTGCTACAAACATTGGCATAGTCATTTTCTTTCTTTCTGTTCCAAGAACGAGAGAAGGAATGTATAGATTGTTCCATGATGCTACGAACCCAAATATAGCTTGGGTTGCCATCGCCGGTTTGAGTAGTGGAAGAACAATTTTATTAAATGTATAAAATTCCTTTGAACCATCAATTCTTGCGGCTTCTATTATTTCAAGTGAAAGACCGGTTTCCATATACTGCTTCATAAAATATACAGTAGTAGGAGCTGCTATTGCCGGAATGATAAGCGGCCAATATGTTCCGTAAAGATGAGTAAGGTTACAAACCTTTATAAAACCAACAACTGAAACCTGAGTAGGAATCATCATAATTGCATATATGAATCCCCACATGAAATTTCTGCCTTTAAATTTATATGCTGTTACTGCATACGCGGTAAGAGAACCAAAATAAATTTGAAGAATAGTTGCCGGAACAGTAATGAGCAGTGAATGCCACATAGCCTGCATTACATTAACACCACTTGTTTTATTACCTGCTTCTATAAGGTTTTTAAAGTTTGTCATAAAATTTGAACCGGGCAAAAGTTTAATACCGGTTACGATTTTGGATGATGGCAATGTAGAATTTATAATCAATATAAAAAATGGAAAAATTGATATAAAACAAAGCAATATGCAAACAATGTATCGTACAAGTTTGACTGTTGAGTATCCTTTAACTTCCTGATCCATTTATTCTTTCACCTACCTTCCATCATTTGTCTTATCCTGAGTAATCTTATAGAATACCAAGCTTATTATCATTGTTACAACAAAAAGTACTATTGAATAGGAAGCAGCACGTCCAAGATTTTGAGCACTTCCTACTGTAGTATACTTTTTAATCAACATCATAACTGTTGTAGTAGAGTTTACTCCGTTTACAACAGGTCCACCATCGTTAAACAGCGCCGGTATATCGTACATCTGTAAACCACCTATAGCTGATGTTACAAGTGTGTACTGCAAAATCGGTTTAAGTAATGGGAGTGTAATTTTGAAAAATTGTTGTTTGCTTGTTGCACCATCTACCATAGCTGCTTCGTATAGTGATGGATTTATGCCCATTATACCTGCACAAAGTACAATCATGGTGTTACCATACCACATCCAAAACTGGATAAAAGCTATAATTATTAATGATGCCCATCCTTTATATAAGAAGCCGTCTTTTCCAACCCAACCAAAGCTCTTTGCTATGAGTGTAAGCGGTCCGTTTATATCAAACAAGCTATAAAATAATACTGCTATTGTTGCTGCAGTTATAATATTAGGCATATACATAATAACCTTATATATACCATTTCCTTTAAGTTTATATTTTATGTCAGTAAACCATGCTGCAAGAAGTAGTGAAAGTAAAATTTGTGGAATGAAATTAAGTATCCATAATACTATGGTTACACCTAATGCTTTCCATATTTCTCCACCACCCAGATTACCAAATACATAATTCTTAAAATTTCCAAGACCAAATGATTCAGTTATGTTTCTTCCGTTTTTTGCTGTATAGATTAAAGAATTATAAAAAGTATATATTAAAGGATATAATTGAAAAATAAAAAATATTAAAAAAAATGGAACAGCAAACATAAAACCATATTTACCATGTTCTACAGATTTCTTTTTTGTCAAAGTATAACCTCCTTACATGAATAATTTTATAATATACGCACCAGTAAAAAATCTACTGGTGCGTAAATACTACCTAAGATATAAATATAATTATTTTAGATATTATTCTGCTGCAGGTATACCAAGCTCAGTGTTAGATTGATCATAGATAAATGCAATTGCATCATCTACACTAGCATAATCACCTGTGTTGTAACCATTCATGGCCTTTTTGATATAATCTTCGTAATACTTATCAGCATATGTTGAAGCTGACTGATCAATACCTTCTGCGGCAGCAGCCCAAGTTTCATATGGGTTCTGACCACCAAGGAACTTAAGACCATTGTTATCGTCTGAAAGACTTCCGCTTGCAAGCATCTCATTAGCTGTCTTATTAACAACTGCATCACCGGTTACGTTTGTGATATCTACACCGATTGCAGGATCAAATGCGAGCTCGTAAGCGATAAATGCTGCAAGTTCTGGGTTAGGAGTATCCTTACCGATTGATACATAAGTACCACCCCAGTAATATGACTGAGGACCTACACAAGCACCCCATGAACCGTCTGTAGCACCATTACCCTGGAATACACCAATCATCCAAGGACAAGCGAAATAACAGAATACATTTCCACCGTCTGCCATGTTAGCAGCCCAGTCACCATTCCACATTGTTCCGCCGTTTGTGTAATCTCCATCATAGAGCTTCTTAGCAGTCTCGAGGAATGTAGCAACTGAATCGTCGAGCTTAACTGTCTCAGAACCATCTGCTGCAACGTTTACCCACTGCTCAGTATGAGCATTGATTATTGCATAGTAAACTTCGTCAGGACCATTTACAATTTTATAACCAGCTTCTTTAAGTGTTTCTGCTGCTTCAAAAAATGAATCCCAATCACCGATAAGCTTTTGAATGTCTTCCGGATCGTCTGTACCAAAAACTTCATTTGCAATCTCTCTATTGTAGAATACGGAACCTGCTGTTGACTGCCATGTTACAGCCTTGAGCGCACCATTATATGTTGCAAAGTCTTTTGAGTAATCATAGTTATCTGACCACATATCTTCTGTAAAGCCAAGATCTAAGAGGTTAGCAGTTTTACTGTCATCCTCTATCCAATACTTTGCAGATCCTACATCAGCAGGAATGAGTGATGGATACTTATCAGAATCAAATGCGAGGTCAATCTGCTCAAGAGATTCCTCTGATGCACAACCAAGATTGATATATTCTACATAATCCGAATATTCAGGATATGCTGTAAGTACTACGTTGAGCTTCTTCTGGAAATCATCATCCCAAGAATATGCATAAATCTTTTTAGACTCATCCCATCCGTCGGTGCTTGGAGCAGCTATTCCTCCGCTTACAGTTTCCTCGGTTGCATCACCGTTTGAAGCCTCTGTATCCTTGTCGGAAGCTTCAGTTTTTTCTGTGCTTTCTACTACGGTAGTAGCCTCAGTTGTTGTGTCCTCACTCTTACCACATCCGACGATGGAAAGTCCCATCGCAAGTGACAAGGTGAGTGCCATTGCTTTTTTGAATTTTTTCACAAAAAGAATCAAATTTAGATTTTTTAATATTGAAAAAAGAATTATAATAATAGCACAATCGATAACACTGGGTTTATTAAATCATGCTTAATTTTTTCATTTCAGTCTCATTTATGCTGTTGTCGATATGTACATATATATTTAATGTTGTACTTATATCCGAATGCCCCATTACCGTTTGAAGAACCTTTGGTGAAATGCCTGCCATTATACATCGTGAAGCGAAGGTATGTCTAAGAGAATGAATTGAAAATCGGTTAATACCTGCTTTTTTACATATGCTGTTTATTCCGATGTCATACGAATTATTTCTGATCGGTGTTCCGTGAATGCTTGTAAAGACAAGATTATTAAAAATTGAATCTCTATCTTTTTTTCTGTTTATGTATGCTTCCTTTGCTTTAATAAGAATTTTTCTACATTTAACAGTCATATATATATCACGGGAGCTTTGCTTCGATTTTGGTGTTGAAAAATACCAGCCTCTGCTTTTATCGTATTGCATGGTGTGTCTGATATGTATATAATTGTTTTCAAAATCAATTTCATCCCAGGTCAGTCCGATTAATTCTCCTGCTCTTAAACCTGTTTCAAGAACAAGACTGCACGGTAGGTAGTATGGTGTTTTTTTGGCAGCTGTTAAAAAAGAATCTATTTCTTCCTGAGATAATAAAAGATGCCGGGTATCTTTATTTGCTAAATTAATATTGGTTGGAATAACTACTGATTTTCCTACGGGATTTTTAAATATGACATCATTGTCGACTGCATATTGAAACATACAACTCATAGCAACACGTGTTTGTTTTATTGATGACTCCTTATATGTCGAAGACATGTTTTGCAATACTTTGCAGCAGTGCATTGGTTTTACTTTGGAAATTGGCATATTTCCGATAATAGGTTTAATGTTTTTGTTATAGTAGTTGGTGTAATTACTTACTGTCTTTGGTTTTCTGATTCCATCAATTATACCTATCCATTGTAGAAACCATTCATTTACTGTTATTAAATGGATATTGGGATTATTTGCGATGCCGCTACTGTACTCATTTGAAAAAATATTCATTGTGTTTATTTCCATTGCTTTTCCTCCGCATGTTTTTATGGGATTATAACAGCTATGTTCTTAAATTTAAATATTTGTGATTTTAGAAATATATGGTCTAAAATAACTATGATTATTCCTTGACATAAAATCTTACGCTTGCTATACTCAACATTGTTGCAAACTATATAAATAGGAAGGAAATAAACAATGATCAGTGCTAATAACGTTACTTTAAGATTAGGTAAGAAAGCCTTGTTTGAGGATGTTAATATTAAATTCACGGAAGGAAACTGCTACGGCCTTATAGGAGCGAACGGAGCTGGTAAATCCACATTTTTAAAGATACTTTCAGGCGAGCTTGAGCCGACCAACGGTGAGGTTATAATGAATGCCGGCGAAAGACTTTCCGTGCTTCAACAGGATCACTATAAATATGATGAATATAATGTTATGGATACAGTTATTATGGGTAATAAGAGACTGTATGAAATAATGAAAGAAAAGGATGCCATATACGCCAAGGAGGATTTTTCCGACGAAGACGGTGTAAGGGCTTCCGAGCTTGAAGCGGAATTTGCCGAGATGGACGGTTGGAACGCAGAGTCGGATGCAGCAACACTTTTAAACGGTCTTGGTGTGGAAACCGATATTCATTACAAGCAGATGAGCGAACTTGACGGTAACCTTAAGGTCAAGGTGCTTTTGGCACAGGCGCTTTTCGGTAATCCTGATGTACTTTTGCTGGATGAGCCTACCAACCACTTGGACCTTGATGCCATAGCATGGCTTGAGGAGTTTCTTATTAACTTTAACAATACCGTTATAGTTGTATCCCATGACAGATACTTCCTTAATAAAGTATGTACACATATAGCGGATATAGATTATGCTAAGATTCAGCTTTATGCCGGTAATTATGATTTCTGGTATGAATCAAGTCAGCTTATGATTAAGCAGATGAAGGAGGCCAATAAGAAGAAAGAAGAGAAAATTAAGGAACTTCAGGAGTTTATCCAGCGATTTTCTGCAAACGCTTCCAAGTCAAAACAGGCAACCTCAAGAAAAAGAGCGCTTGAAAAAATTGAGCTTGATGAGATTAAACCGTCAAGCAGAAAATATCCTTATATAGATTTCAGACCTAAGAGAGAAATAGGTAATGAAGTTCTCATGGTTGAAAATATTTCAAAAACCGTGGATGGTGTAAAGGTTCTTGATAACATTTCCTTTACGGTCGGTCATGATGACAAGATTGCTTTTGTGGGACCTAATACCATAGCAACTACTACCTTATTTAAAATACTTGCCGGTGAAGAAGAGCCTGACGAGGGCTCATATAAGTGGGGAGTAACAACCTCACAGGGCTATTTTCCTAAGGATAATACCAAGGAGTTTGACAATGATCTTGTAATCGCCGACTGGCTTGCGCAGTATTCCGATGATAAGGATGCTACCTATGTAAGAGGCTTCCTGGGAAGAATGCTTTTTGCCGGCGAAGACGGTGTTAAGAAGGTTAAGGTTTTATCAGGAGGAGAGAAGGTAAGATGTCTTCTTTCAAAACTTATGATTATGGGCTCAAATGTACTTATTCTTGATGAACCGACCAACCACCTCGATATGGAATCGATCACCGCATTGAACAACGGACTTATAAAGTTCCCTGGTGTTGTACTCTTTTCTTGTCAGGATCACCAGTTTGTACAGACCACAGCCAACCGTATTATGGAACTCACAAACACAGGCCTCATCGACAAACAGACTACCTACGATGAATACCTCGCAAACGACGAGCTTGCAAGAAAGCGTCAGGTCATGAACATGCTTGTTGAAGAAGACGACTAAACTCCGGTTTCTCGCATAAAGCGAGTACCCGACTTCATCTTATATACAACTTCACGCATTTTAGTTTTTCTAAAAAGGAAAGTATATGAATAAGTCTGATACACAACGTGTCATCAATTTGCTAAATCAATAAGCTCAAATCCTTTATATTCGCACGAAATCGAGAACTCGCTTCGCTCAGACAGCTCGATTTCTGAGCGAATCTATGCGGATTTTCGCTTTTGATTTAACGCAAATCGGACAAAATGTTGTTGTATCAGACTTATTCATATACTTTCCTTTTACATTAATCAATCAGCGTGAAGTCGAATATAAGATGAAGTCGGATACTCACAGCTTGAAATTGCGCTATTCAGCGCAGTTTCAAGCTACATGAACAGAATTGTTTAGTTATATATAGCAAGAAATTTATAAACATTTATTTACCACGCGCAGCGTGTCGGCAGGATATGGGTGTAACTGCCGATAGATAAATTGAATGGGTGCGACATCATATATAGGTCTTAAGAAGGACCGTTTAGAGACGCGTTCACTTAGCGAAAAGAAATAAGGATGTTGGCTACTTGCATTTATGCAATAACAGTTAACATCCTTATTTCTTTGAGGTTAGTGAGCCTGCGTCGATAACCGAGCGAGAGCGTGTCCTTCGAAGACCTGATATATGATAAGCACCCTATAACAAACATACTCCGGCAGTTACGCCCTCTATATCCTGCCGACCCTTTATGCGAGAAACCGGAGTTTAGTCTATCAGTCCTGCATCAAAGATGTAGTTTAGGATTCGTTTTGAGTTTGCTATATTTCTTGCGGATTGTCCCGGAAGAGCGATGTATACGTCGTCGTAGTCAAGGCCGAGACTTTCGGCAAATTCTGTTCCGCTTATGTCTATGGCGTAAGCAACAGGCTCATCGTTTACATTGTTTACTTCTATTATTCGCTCCGGACAGTTTTCATTAATGTATTTACTCATACTTAAATCAAGAGAATCCTCCAAAGGTATGATTAAAGACATTTTTCCGCAGTACTCTATTCCGGTTTTGTTGGAAATTATTATATCGAAGTAGTCATTGTAGCATAATGACGGGAACTGTGCATAAACGGCATCGTTAGGGTTTTTGCTATAGTAGTCCTCATATATATCAAGGTCACACTTGTTGGAATAAAAATCAATGATTCTGTATGAGGACGGCATATCATAATAATCCATATAATCCTTGAAGTCGTCCTTGGTAAGGTACTCAACGGAAGGACTGTTTAAAAGAGCAAAGGATATGGCAACCGGTCTTGTATTTTTGTAAATACTTATTGTAATAAATGTAAGTCCTACTATCACAGCAAGTCCTACAAGAATAGGAACCTTAAAATAATAGAAGAAATAGTTAATTTTTTCCTTTCTGTTCATGTCCTCGGTGGTTTTCTTGTATCGCTCACGTTTTACCTTTTTTCTTTCCTTGCGGGATAATCCGTGAAGCTCAAGGTTATCCTCTGCATATATAGGTTTTTCAGAAATTTCCTCTTTTTTTAAATCAATTTCTTCCGAATCTGTATCGATTTTTTTACTATCCGTATCTGAATCGTTCCTTTTGATGCTTTCGTTCGAATCACCGGATTTTTTTTCACTATCTGAAGTGATTTTGCTTTCATCTAAGGCGTTACCGGATGCCTTTTTTTCTGTATTTTCTTTGTTTTCTGCTTCTATATCATCTGCGTACTGTTTCATATATAAAAACTCCGTTTCTTCTTTATTATAAATTCAGATAAGTTATTCTAACACAAGAATAAATTAAAAAAAAGAAAAATATAATTTAATATTTACTTATTTAAAAAACTCTATTATATTATTATATGTGTCTTTTGGAATTTGACCGATAAGACATATATTTATGAGGAGATTACATTATGGCGAAAGATTTAAAAAATGCACAATTCAAGAAGATAGATACAAGCACAAAGCAAAAGGTGAGTGCACGAACCAAATTAAGAAGATTTTTGAATAAATTCTTCAAAATTTTCATTATTTTTATGATTGCAACAGCATTTATAAACGGATTACTGCTTCTGCTTATATATGCTAATCATAAAAGTAAGCTGAAAAATGAAAAGGAATACCTTGTGGCTCCCGGACAGATGGTTGAGGTTGACGGTCATAAAATACATGTTTATGTATACGGTAATGAGGATGCCGATGATACTCTTGTGTTTATGCACAGTACAACCATAGTAGACGATTCGATAGCACTTCAGCCGCTTTTCGATGAATTAAAGGATGATTACAGACTTATTTTAATAGAAAGAAGCGGATACGGCTTTAGTGAGGTAAGCAACAGTCCCCGTGATATAGACACAATATTGGAGGATTCAAGAGCTGCTCTTAAGGGTGCCGGAATCACATCAAAGGTTACGCTTGTCCCAATAGGAACAGGCTGTATAGAGGCTTTCCATTGGGCTGTTAAATATCCGGATGAAATAAACAGTATAGTAGGCATAAATGTAACGTATCCTGACCAATTTGCAAATATAACACAAGATGAGTATTGCGGATTCTTTGATTATCTTATGGTAAAATTCTGTAAAATCGGCGGTCAACGTCTGTTAAAGAGCGTTTACCCTGCAAATCAGTTTGATATATATTCAGATATGCAGATGAAGGTAAGAGAAGCTCTTATCTCAAGAGGCGGTTATACGGAGGATATGTATAACGAAGATTTAGCAACCGTTGATAATGCCAATTATGTGGCTGCAGAGGGATTCCCTGAAAATATAGATATATATATGATTTATGCCAATCCTCTTATGGAACCGTATCTGAGTGACAATGAGGATGTAAGCGAAAGCTACAACAATCAAAAGAAAATAAATGAGGATTTCGATTATATAAATGCATATAACGAAGAATCCAGAAATTATTTCCAAAAGCATAAGAATGTAACCTATGAAGAAATGGCAGGTCCGGCGAGGTTATATACATATAATCCAAAAGAACTTGCGTTTAAGATAGCAGATTTTATGCAAAAAGAACAGTAGAAAAAAATGGTAAATATATGCAAATTGTGGACATTATGTACAAATATACAAAGAAAAAATCAAAAAGTACTTGCAAAATTGTTTAATATGTCCTATAATCAGTTTAGTCGCAAGGGAAATCTGCGATTTTATAATGTATGGAACCGACAGTCTATGACTGATTATTATATAGGTTCAAAGTAACTCCTTTCTTATGATGTCCTGTGGGAGTATACATATTTGGCTAACTGTACCAGTCATTTGTGCTATAGGTCTTATGGGTTCGAGATTAAGTAAAGGGAAACACACATATTATAAAAGGAGGGTTTTTTTGTGAAAAAATTCAAAAAAGCAATGGCACTTTCTTTAGCACTTGCAATGGGTCTTTCACTCGTAGCTTGTGGTAAGGATGATGACAAGGAAGAGACTACTACAGAGAAGGCAACAGAGACAGAGGAAACTGAGGCTGATACTGAGGCTGATACTGAGGCAACTGATACTGATTCATCAGATGTTGCAATCACTATCCCATCAGCTGATGGCGAGGCTATTCATGTTTACTCATGGAATGAAGAGTTAGGAAGCAGAATTGATGCTCACTTCAGAACTAAGTATCCTGAGTTATCAGACTTAGTTATCTATGAGAACCTCGATGTTTCAGGTACAGGTGAAGAGTACAAGACTGGTATTCAGAATGCAATCAATGCAAATGATGACAATGTACCTTCAATCGTTGCTGCAGATAACGACGTAGCTCTTTACTTTATGCAGCAGGATTGGGCAATTCCTGTTACAGATGCAGGTTTAACACTTGATATGTACAAGAATGCTTACCAGTTCACAATTGATTATGCAACTGTCGACGGCGAACTCAAGGCTATGGGTTGGCAGGCACCAGCAGGATGTTTCGTTTACAGAACTGACATCGCTGAGGATGTTCTCGGAGCTTCAACTCCAGATGAGGTTCAGGCTCTTGTTAAGGATTGGGATACTTTCCTTGAGACAGCTGAGACTCTTAAGGCAGCAGGTAAGTACATCGTATCTGGTCCAGATGATCTTAAGTATGCATTCATCGATCAGAAGAAGTCACCTTGGGTAAAGGATGATACTCTTAACATCGACTCATGCATTACTGATTACTTAGAGACTTCAAAGAAGATTTATGACAATGACTACTCACTTAAGTCAGCTATGTGGTCTTCAGAGTGGACTGCAAACATGTCTTCAGGTGATGTATTCGGTTACTTCGGATGTACTTGGTTCGTTCAGTGGTGTATCGCTGAAGATTCACACGGTATGTGGAATGTATGTACAGGTCCTGTATCTTTCCACTGGGGTGGTACTTACTTAGTAATCACTGACAAGTGTCCTAACAAGGAGCTTGCAGCACTCGTTCTTTACACTCTTTGCTGTGATGAGGACGTAGCTTATGACTTATACGCAGATGATTATGATTTCCCTAACAACCAGGCAGCAGTTCAGAAGCTTATCGCTGATGGCGTAGGTTCAAACCCTATCCTTGGTGGACAGAACCCACTTGAGGCTTGGGATGAGGCAGCTAAGGGAATTTCACTTCAGTATGCTACATCATATGATGCTACATTCAACGGATACCTTGATTCAGCAGCTTCAACTTTCTGGGCTGAGGGTCAGTCAGTTGACGATGCAATCGCTAACATCAAGGAGCAGGTTGCTAACGCTTACTCAGATATCACTATCGAGTAATCTGTAGTTTACCTAATAACTTGAAAAAGCTATAAAATTTAATGGTTATGCACCGGATGTATGTCCGGTGCATAATTTAAAAAAACATATTACCACTGTTGGGCATTTTATAAAGTATACATGCCAAATCCCATTTTTTATTTATACATATTCTAAAAATTAAATATAAATAACATTTTTAAGTCATGGGTACTTTATAAAATGTCTAACGGGGGATACGTGAATAATATGTTTATTCAGTTACAAAAAATAATAAGGTTGGGGAAGTGAAATCATGAAAAGAAAGACAGTCGAATATGGAAAATATGGATATATATTCATTGCTCCATTCTTCTTGGTGTTCTTATTATTCCAGTTATATCCATTGATATACACTTTCTATCTTAGTTTCGTTGAATACAGAATGAAAGACGGAAAATGGAACACTCCAAAGTTCTGTGGCTTTGACAACTACATGGCTATGTTGACAAAGACAGACTTTAAGACCGGCCAGAAGGTATGGTTCAACACATTGCCAATGAATTCTATCAAGAATACATTGATTATCTGGATAATTAACTTTATCCCTCAGATTCTTTTAGCTTTACTTTTAGCAGCATGGTTTACAGATACTGTTGTTAAATTAAAGGGACAGGGCGCATTTAAGGTATTGATGTTCTTACCAAATATCATCACTGCTTCATCTATCGCCGTATTGTTCTATAACTTATTTGCTAATCAGGGTCCTGTTACCATCTTACTTAGAAATATGCACATCATTTCCGAGAAGTATAACTTCATGGAGAGCAAGACTGCAACAATCGGTATAATCGCATTTATGCAGTTTTGGATGTGGTATGGTAACTCCATGATAATCCTTATAGCAGGTATACTTGGTATCAATCCATCACTTTATGAGGCTGCTATGGTTGACGGTGCAAGTGGAAAGCAGCAGTTCTTCAGCATTACATTGCCGCTGCTCAGACCGATCCTCGAGTTCTCACTCGTTACATCAGCAATCGGTGGTCTTCAGATGTATGACATACCATCACTTTTCAATGTTACAAATACAGGTATAGGTCAGCCTGACCGTGTATCCCATACGGTTACAATGCAGATCAGAGAGTACGCAAGCTCATCTAACCCTGACTATGGTAAGGCAGCCGCTATATCAGTAATATTGTTTATCGTTACTTTAATAATAAGCTTAATCTTCTTTGTTGTTACACGTGAGAAACAACCAAAGCAGAAGCATGCTGTAATTAGATAGGGGGTGCGTAGATAATGGCAGCAAAACCAGAGGTTGGATTAGATGCTAGCTACGCATCTAAAATAAGAGCAAAGAAAATATTCAGAACAGTTATCTGTGTACTTCTTTGTATAATGAGTATATTTCCTTTCTATATAATGATAGTAAATACTACTCTTTCATCAGATACTATTAAACATGGTATCCATCTTATACCTGGCAACAAGCTTGTAAGCAACTTTAAGGGTATGCTTGATAGAACTGCAGGTAAGGGTACTACAGTTTGGCAGGCTATGTGGCACAGTGTAATCATCGCTGTTCCTGCAACAGTTTTACAGGTTTACTTTGCTACACTTACTGCTTACGGTCTTACCGTTTACCGGTTTAAGCTTAGAAATATGGCTTGGTCATTTATCATGGCGATCATGATGATTCCTGCACAGGTTTCAATCATCGGTTTCATGAACTTAATGATTAAGATCAACTTATACAATACTTATTGGCCACTTATCATCCCTGCTATAGCAGCACCGTCCACTGTTTACTTTATGAAGCAGTATATGACCAGTGCTCTTTCGGTAGAGATAATAGAGGCAGCCAGAATAGACGGTTCAGGAGAGTTTGCTACATTTAACAAGATAGCACTTCCACTTATGAAGCCGGCTATGGCTACACAGGCAATATTCGCTTTCATAGCATCATGGAATAACCTGTATACACCTACAATGATGATTTCAGATAACAGAAAGTATACACTTCCAATGTTCATTACGGGACTTAAGTCAGACTCAATCAGAACTGACTACGGTTTTGTATATGTAGGACTTACTTTAACAGTATTCCCACTCTTGGTTGTTTACTTCGCTTTATCAAAGTATATCATCGCCGGTGTTGCACTCGGTGGTGTAAAAGAGTAAACGCGTAGTATTGAGCCACGCAAAAATGTAAAAAATAACCTGTTCATATTTATATGGAACAGGTTATTTTTTACGTTTTTATGCGGCGAAAGCTGCGAGCTTGTCGAACGAAGTTCGGCAAGAGGCGTGATTAATATGAATATGTTGAAGAAAGTGTGAAAAACCTTGACGTTAGCCTTTAAAAAGATTAGAATGTTAAAGTGTTTTATATTGATATTTTTGGAGGAAGATATGAAAGGTAAATTTAAGAGAATAATGGCGTGTGCCATGGCCATGGCTGTGACAAGTACTCTGTTATTTGGATGCGCAGGAAAAAAAGATAAGAATGATAACGATGTTGTATATACGAAAGAAGAAGCATCAACAACCAAGGCAATGGTAATCGGTGATTATGATGTTTATATGGATGAGCTGATGATATATGCAATCCAGGAAATTACGCTTTATGGGGTAACTCCGGATATGATAGATGCAGACGAAAAGACATATAAGGACCAGACCCTTGCATTGGCAAGAGAAACGAAGATATTATATGATGTTGCTTTGCATAACGATGTTGAATTAAACGATGATGATATAGCAGCAAGAGATAAGCTTATTAATAGCTTTAAGTCGGTTGTTCCGGAGGAGGTTTTTGAAAAGTACGGAATATCTGATGAAACCATAGAGAAGGTTTTTACAGAAAGAACCTATGTTGAAAAATTTGAAAATGATATCAAAAACCAGATGGGACAGGATATAACTAAAGATTTAACAGATGGCTTCAAGGATTTTAATTTTCAAAAGCTTTATTATATGGTCTTTCCTACTATAGAGGTAGATGACGATGGAAATCCTGCAACAGATGCGGATGGAAATTATATAGAAGCATCTGATGATAAAAAAGAAGAAGCAAAGGAAAATGCACAAAATGCTGCTGCTGAGATAAATTCCGGAAAGGATTGCAAGGAAGTGGCAGAAAGCTACGGTGTATCGACATTTTGCTCTGAAATGAACGGATATGTAGGTGCATATTCGGATGAAATGAACGAGGCATTGGATAAGATTTCAGCAGGAGAGTGTACAGATATCATAGACAGTGAGGTTGGATATGTAATTATCGCCGTGATATCAGACCATGATGAGGAAATAAAGGAAAATTATATTTATTCGGTTGCAAACGATTATTTAAGCGACCAATATCAGAGTCTTCGTAATGACTGGCTTGCAAGTATACCTGTAGATACTGAAAAGGATATGGAAGGCGATGTGTGGGAAAAATTCACAATGAAGGAACTTTCACAGATGCTGTATGATGCCGGAATTGTAATGCCTGCTGTATCGCAGTAAACTTCTGTTTATCGCAGTATGGTGTGAGTGAAAATACTTATATATTTCACACTGCCAATACTGTTTAGCAGGAAAGCATATTAAAAAGGCTGATACACAACGTGCCAACAATTTGTGAAATCAATAAGTTCAAATCCTTTTAATTCGCACGAAACCGAAAACTCGCTACGCTCAAACAGTTCGGTTTCTGAGCGAATTAATTCGGATTTTCACTTTTGATTTTACACAAATCGGGCAAATGTTGTTGTATCAGCCTTTTCATATGCTTTTCCTGCCCATAAGTAAAATAAAGTGTGAAATATATTAAGTATTTCCACTCACACAGCTTAAAACAGCACATACTGTGCTGTTTTGAGCTACAGGTATCAGGTTGGTTAATAAATACTGAGACAAGAAAGCAGGCGGTTTAGGTAACGTGAGCATAGTTTCCGTTAAATCAGCAATGAGAATTCGTATATATTTGCTCAGAAACCGAACTGTCTGAGCGTAGCGAGTTTTCGGTTTCGTGCAAATATAAAGAATTCGAATGTACTGATTTAGGAAGCTATGTGAGTTACATAAACCGCCTGCTTTCTTTGTTCAGTATATTAACCAACCTGATATCTGTCTTATTGTGATAAACAGAAGTTTAGCGTTCCTTAGCAGGAAATGCGATAACTACAAGACCGGGACCGGTATGTGCACCGATTACAGGTCCTACATCCGAGTAAAGCTTTACATCAACTCCGTGACGCTCCTTTAGCATTGCGCCTACAGCCTTTGCATCTTCAAGAGAATCCGTATGTCCGATAAATAACGGACCTTCCTCAGGATTAATTGCAGTTTCTGTATATTTATCAGCCAAGGTCTTAAGAGCTGCCTTTCTTCCTCTTACCTTAGCCATATTTATAAGCTTACCTTCCTCATCTACATGAAGTACAGGTTTAATGTTAAGAACAGTACCCACAAAAGCTGATGCTGCACTTATACGTCCACCTCTCTTTAAGTACTTAAGATCTTCAACCGTAAACCAATGAGCGATAGACATTCTGTTATCCATTAAAAACTGATATGCCTCATCAATACTTACTCCCTCTTTCTTCTTTTGAGATAACAGGTAAAGAATAAGTCCTGAGCCAACAGAAGCACATAAGCTGTCCACAGCATAAATGGTTCTCTCAGGGAACTCCTCCTTTAATTCTTCAACGGCTATACGACCTGAATTGTAAGTTGCACTTATTCCCGATGAAAATGCTACAAACAATACATCATTTCCCTTTTCGAGCTCCGGTCTGAATGCCTCTTTAAAGGTTTCAGAATTTATTGCCGAGGTCTTGGCAACCTCTCCATCTTTCATTCTTTGATAAAATTCCTTTACAGGCATCTCACTGTCACGATATTCCTTGTCAACGCCCTCAAACCTGAAAGTCAAATCCTCTTTTCTGATACCCCACTCTTTTAAAACCTCTGCAGAAGTATCACAGCCTGAGTCAGTAAAAATTACAAAGTCAGCCATAGTATTTCTCCTTATATCTTTTTTACCTCTTAAATTCTTGCATAAGTTCGCGTCGAAAATCTCTGATTCTTCACACTTACTTACTAAATTAAATTTACATAAATTTTATACCAGTATTATAAATAGCTTATATAAAAATAATCAATCTACATATCGTTTTTTTCCTATACAGATAGTTTAATTTGGTAATTTTTTACTCTACCATGGGTAGAACCGACAGTAGAGTTTGGCATAAAATGGTGGTTTATAACCATATTAAGCATTGATTTACAAAAAATAATATGTTATATTGGTTAGGTAATATTAATTGAATTTATAATGAGGAAAAAATGCAAAATTTAAAACCAATAATTGCAAAAAATATTTCCAACTTAAGACAGGAAAAAAATATGACACAGAGTGATTTAGCTCAAAGGCTTAATTACTCTGATAAAGCTGTGTCAAAATGGGAAAGGGCAGAATCCGTTCCCGATATAGCGGTATTAAAGAAAATTGCTGATTTGTTTGAGGTTACATTAGATTACCTTGTTACAGATATTCACGAAGAAAAAACATCAGAAGATTACACGACCAAAAATCCTGATAATTTCAATACCGCAAATCAAGAAGGCGCAGCTTCCGACATAAGCTTTTCGTCAGATGATAACGGCCGCTCAGACGCAAGCTTTCCGTCAGATGATAACGGTCGCTTAAAAAACGACAGCACTGACAACAGCAGTCTAAGTAACAACTCTCAGGGAAACAGTAGCTTACAAAACAACAATACAGTCAATACAATCACTGATGCAGGTAAGCCGAAGCTTAAATTCACATATATGAGCAGTCCTTTAAGAAAGCATGGTTTTATAACAGGTATCAGTATAATACTTGTATGGCTTGTAGCTACCCTTGCTTTTGTTATGGCAGATATATTCACCAATGATACCTATTTCCATTGGCTTGCATTTTTATATGCAATTCCGGTTTCAGCTATAGTCTGGCTTGTATTTAACAGTCTTTGGTTTAACAAGAGGAGAAATTATTTTATTATTTCACTTTTGATGTGGTCATCACTTTTATCAATAGTTTTAAGCCTGCTTCCTTTTGGTAAAAAAATGCTGCTTATGCTTATCTTGGGCATCCCGGGTCAGGTAATAATATATATGTGGTCAAGTCTTAAGAAAAAGGTTGAGCTTACGGAATAAACAATGACCGCTTAATCGTTCTGATACACAAGCAAATAAAAAAGAGGCATATGCCTCTTTTTTATTATGCAATCAATTATTTAAACTATTCTTCAATACCCATATCCTTAAGGTACTTAATTACATCCTCAACAGTCTCGATATTAGCAAGATCATCCTGAGGTATCTCGCAGTTATACTCCTCTTCAAGAGCCATAACAAGCTCAAATAAATCAAGTGAATCCGCACCAAGGTCATCCTTAAAAGATGTAGATAATTCAATATCAGACTCGTCTACATTTAACTGAGCTGAAATGATTTCTTTCATTTTTTCTAACATAGTTTAAATCTCCTCGCTTATATTTTTTGCTTATATTGTCAATATACATCACACATATATATATGTCAAGAAATTGAACAATATTTTTTCGATATCTTTCATGGCTTGAATTACTCCATAAATTCTAATTAAATGTCCGTATATTAAAGCGCATGCTTGACATATAAAAACTAAAAGAATATACTTAAAAAGTAAACGATAATTATTACTGTTATTCATTTATTCAGGAGTATATAATATGAGTGTGCCCATTAAATACAGCCACCAGCGTGAAGCCATAGTGGACTATTTAAAATCAACCAAATCACATCCCACAGCAGAGACCGTATATGAAAATATCAGATTAATCATTCCCAACATAAGTCTCGGAACCGTATACAGAAATCTTAATCAGTTAGCAGACTGCGGCAGAATATTAAGACTTAGCTGTGACGGAAAAAACGTTCATTATGACGGCTTTACACATCCGCATTGTCACTTTTTGTGTGAGGTTTGCGGCAGTGTTTTGGATATGGATATGGATTTTCCTTCCGAGCTTATTAATAAAGCCAAAAAAAGCTCAGAAAACACTATAAAGGATGTATCTATTGTTTTCTCCGGTGTATGCGAAGCATGTAAATAAATAGGAAAATTTTTTCCAAAGCTTAACTGATATAACAAATGTTAAAAAAAAAGGAGTATCTTATATGTCAAAATTCTTAATAATACCTGAATTTGACAACATTGAAGAAAGCATCAGCCTTGCAAATAAATATAATTTAGGCTTTGAATACAATGATTTTTTTACACCTAATATGCTTGATGATGAAGCTTCACTTGAAGCTCGTATTAACGCATATAAAAAGTTGAATCTGCCTGATTACTGTACCATGCACGGTGATTTTTTTGATGTATTGGTCTTTTCGGATGACAGGCTTATAAGAAAAGCCTCTGAAAAAAGAGTTTATCAGAGTATGGAGGTGGCAAAACGACTCGGAGTTAAGGGTGTTATTTTTCATACCAATCACACATCCTTTATTAAGACAGAAACCTATTGTAATAATTTTATAGAAAGCAACTATATATTTTGGAAAAGAGTATGCTATGATTATCCGGAAATGGAAGTATATATGGAAAATATGTTTGATACTGAACCGGAATTACTGGCAAGACTCGCAAATTCCATGTCAGAAGTGAATAATTTTGGTGTATGTCTTGATTATGCTCATGCTTCGGCATTTGGTAAAGATATGCCTCATTGGATAGAGATGCTTGCACCCTATGTAAAACATCTTCATATAAATGATAATGACCTCAAAGATGATCTCCATCTTGCCATAGGTGACGGTAATATCGACTGGCTTGAATTTAAAAAATATTATGAACAATACTTCACCGAATGCAGCATATTAATCGAAGTAAACGGTCTGGAAAAACAAAGGAAATCAATAAACTATCTACAAAAAATAGGAATATTATAACGAAAAAGGGGGACAGCACCTTGCTGTCCCCCTGTCACATTATTTAAAACGCTTTTGTCTGCTCGTATTCTTTTATGTTTGATGCAAACTTTCTTGCCTCAGCATCAGTTATTCTCTGCTCCCTTACAAGACGTCTTAAGTCCATATTAAGAGTATGCATACCCTGTGCCGCTCCACTTACAATTGTAGATACAATCTGGTGGGTCTTATTTTCACGAATCTGGTTTGCAACAGCCTCATTATTTATCAATACCTCAGATGCCATAACCATACCGTCATTATCATATGAAGGAACAAGAACCTGAGTTATAACTCCCTTTAAATTGGCTGCAAGCTGAGTTCTTGCCTGAGCCTGACCATGTGCAGGATATGCATCAATTATACGTTCAACCGTCTGTGCCGCACTTGATGTATGAAGTGTTGAAAGCACAAGGTGACCTGTCTCTGCTGCAGTCATTGCTGCACTTATTGTTTCAAAATCTCTCATCTCACCAACGAGGATGATATCAGGGTCCTCACGAAGTGCGGAATGAAGAGCCGTTGCAAAGGACTCAACATCTCTTCCAAGCTCACGCTGATGTATCATCGACTTTTCATGATAATATACATACTCGATAGGATCCTCAATTGTAATAACGTGCTTTGACTTGTTTTTATTTACGTAATCAATCATTGATGCAAGCGATGTAGTCTTGCCTGAACCTGTAGGTCCTGTAAAAAGTATAAGACCTCTTGGCTCATCTATAAGCTTTCTGACTGCCATTGGTATTCCCAATTCTTCAAAGCTTGGGATTTTATTTTGAAGAAGTCTGAAGGATGCAGCTATATTATTACGCTGATGATAGATATTGGTACGAAGTCTTGTTCCATCCGGCATAATAAGCGCAAAGTCAAGATCCTTACCGTCTGTTACCTTTGATCTTTGTTCCTCATTAAGACAGGAGAAAATCATCTCAATGGCCTCTCCCTGTGGTGGTGCAGGCTCAAGTATGATAAGCTCTCCGAATTTTCTTATCGCATGGTTTGTTCCGACTGTAACATGAATATCCGATGCCTCTTCCTTCTTTGCGTACTCAACTAAGTCTACAAATGTCATTATTAATCCCCTTTCCGTGCTTTTGCACTGTAACAATTATATAATTTGCCTTCTATATAAACCTGAAGAATTGCTTCTCAGGGCTATATCATTTTCCCCCATTTGTATATACATATTATTACAGATTATATACACTTTTACATTACAGTTTCTAAAATAGGTTGTCAAGTGTTTTTAAAAATATAGGAAAGAAGCCTCCTCTATCAAGGATACTTCTTTCCTACATCTTTTATAAATTCACATATCAAAAACAATATATCGTTATCTTATTAAAGTAAGAGGATTAACCGGCGTACCGTCCTTGGTTACCGCAAAGTAAAGGTGAGTGCCTTCCTTTGTATAATAGCTTGATACCGGTCCTATCTCAGCTATATTTTGTCCGAGTGAAACCGTATCTCCAACGGATACACATACATTCATAAGCTGTCCGTAGGTTGCCTCATAACCGTTACCCATGTCAATCTTTACAATCGTTCCGAATTCTTTGGTATCCTCAATTGCAGTTACAACACCTTCATATGCAGCAAGAACATTTGCACCTTCCTCGCCTTCTATAAGCATACCTCTGTTACATCTGTATGCATCTAAGGTCTGGAAATATACTGTAGTATCCATACTGAAAGGAAGTATTACATTTCCTATTAACGGCCAGGCAAGAGTCTGCTCTCCGTCATAAGAAAAGCTTGCCTGAAGAGTTACATCATTCGCAACAATTGTTCCGTCACTTGTTACGCCCACAGCCTCGTCACCGTTTGCAACATCCTTGTCATTGTTAGATGCCTGTTCATTTCCTAAAGTTGAATCTGCCACGCTATCCGTATCTGTTTTATTGCTGCTACCTGTTTCATTCTTTTTATCACTTCCCGATAGCACATCTGCTTCCTTTGCCGCATCTGTTTCTC
This sequence comes from uncultured Lachnospiraceae bacterium, assembly GCA_937915975.1. Taxonomy (GTDB): domain Bacteria; phylum Bacillota; class Clostridia; order Lachnospirales; family Lachnospiraceae; genus Coprococcus_C. The sequence continues at coordinate 26,461 of CALGGL010000390.1, forward strand.
CGGCTACATCCTTTTGGGGATCGGCGTTTGTAACAACTGTTTCATTATTAGTATTATCCTTTATCTCATCATCCGCATCACTCAGTATAGGCTGATTTAAATCGATTGCCTGCTTACCTTTTAGCTCCTTTTTATTACTCTGGTAATTATAAGCTACCAAGAGAGAGATAAGTGCAAATATACCTACACCAAGTGCAATGTAAAATCCCTTTGACCTGAAAAAGTCCGCCATTTTATTCATAAAATATGCCTCCTAATTTTTAACTTATGACCTTTAAAGTCCTTTGCTAAAAATATTATGAGCACATATTTTTTGTTTTATTCAATTATTTTACCAATTGTGGACATTACTGCTTTCTCATATCTCGGCATATTTTCGTTATAGCTGGTTTTGCCCCATTTTTCTATATATTTTTCTTTTGTGAAAAATTCATATGTAAGGTTTTCTTCCCTGATAAATGTTTCATTTCCCATAAGAAAATAAATCTGTGTCCTTACGGCAACAGCCTGTGCCGCAAGCATCTCGTCATTACTATCGGGCTCTGCCACGGATGGAAGCACACCGGCTATATACTCTTCAACGTCCATAAGCTCGTTTTTTCCGTTTATGTTTATCAGCACATCCCTGCCGGTATTAATATTTTTAAGCCGTACACTATTATCTTCCCTTTTTCCGTTTACAGCCATGGTAATCAGATACGGCATCATAACCATAATAATTGCCATTGCAACAACTATAGTAAGCTTCTCCCCCATAAACACCCCACAAATGTACAAACCTCATTAGTATATTTTATGCACGCACGGGATTAAACATACTAAAAATAAGTCTCCTTATAAATCCATTCATTTCAATAAAGAAAATCAAGGTCACACTTCTATAAACGAGGATCGTATATATTAATATGCTCTGAGTTTAACATTGAAATGTGTTTAGGCTTATGGTAGGATGATGTTAAATATTTGTTTTAATTTTTAAGGGGGATTTTTTATGAACATTGCAATTGTTTTTTATTCAATGTCTGAAAATACGGCATTTGTTGCGGATAAGGTTAAGGAAGAGCTTCTTGCAAAGAATAATCCAAACGGTGATATTTATGTTGATGTAATAAGGATTGAGCCGGTTAAGGCTTTTCCGAGTGAAGGAGCAAAGAAATTTATATGGGGCGGCAAAAGTGCCGTTATGGGTGATAAGCCTGAATTAAAGCCGTATACATTTGAGGCTTCCAAGTATGAAAGAATTATTATTGGAACTCCTGTATGGGCGGGAACTATGGCACCACCTGTTCGTACATTTATTGAAGAAAATAAGGATGCACTTTCCGGAAAGCAGATTGGTATTTATGTATGTTCTGCCGGAGATAAGGGTATGAAGGCTGTCGGAAAGATAAGAAAAGTTCTTGGCGTAGATAAATTAAGATTTGCAATGGCGCTTATAGACCCTAAAAATAAGCAGACAGAAGCAAACGTAAAGGAAATCGAAAGATTTTGTAAGAATATGGCATAATATACTTTTCCCTATATACAGTTGCATTATTATGCAGACTAAATTAAGCATAATCTTAAATTAGTCCGCTCCTTCTTCTGATTCGTACAGACCAAATTAGACATTTCCCCATTTTAGTCTGCTCCTTCTTCTGATTCGTACAGACCAAATCAGACATTTCCCCATTTTAGTCTGCTCCTTCTTCTGATTCGTACAGACCAAATCAGACATTTCCCCATTTTAGTCTGCTCCTTCTTCTGATTCGTACAGACCAAATCAGACATTTCCCCATTTTAGTCTGCTCCTTCTTCTGATTCGTACAGACCAAATCAG
>CALGGL010000391.1 GCA_937915975.1 uncultured Lachnospiraceae bacterium
AAATGCAAACAATATGATAAATACGATCAATACCAACAGTTCAGAAATGATGCTCAGGAAGAAAGAGTTTAATATATTAAGAACAATAGGAATGAGTAAAAAACAGGTGGATAAGATGCTTTACCTTGAAGGTTTGCTGGTTTCTGTTATTGCGGCATTTATAGGAAATCTTCTCGGAAGCTTTCTTGGAAATGCAGTCTTTAACCTCTTCATGCTGGCCGGCAAGGAACCTGAAGAAATGGCTGATCCGATTATACACATAGATTTTCCTGCCATAATACTTATAACCGTTCTTCTTATTATAATTAATGTATTCGCAATCTGGGTTACCAAACCGGAGAATGAGGAAATTGTATTCGAATAATTGATACATGGGGACGTGCACCTTGTCATAAAGTAACTTGAAAGAGCAAAATAAGAAGATGGTAGAGAATAATTAACCCGATTTGCGTAAAATCAAAAGCGAATGGTTTGCAGGTGTTTGCTCAGAAACCGAACTGTTTGAGCAGAGCGAGTTTTCGGTTTCGTGCAAACAACAAAAACCTGAGCGCTTTGATTTAGCAAATTGATGGTTAGTTCTCTACCATCTTCTTTATTATGTTCTTTTTTGTTGAAAAAGTGTGATAAGGTGCATGTCCTCATGTCACACTATAATTAATGTAATAATATTGTAATATTTACTTGATTTTTCTTGTGAAAAAGAATAGAATATATACTCGGAAGAAATTGGTCTTATTTTAAGATAAAGGCCTAAAATAATATAAACGGAGGGCTAAAAATGAGTAACAAACTTAGTTTGTCAGCAAGTGACAGGATAAATGCCTTACTTGATGACTCAAGTTTTGTTGAAATTGGCGCTTATGTTACGGCAAGAAGTACAGATTTCAACATGCAGGAAAAAGATTCTCCAAAGGACGGCGTTATAACCGGCTATGGTGTAATCAACGGAAAAATGGTTTATGTCTACAGTCAGGACTCAAGTGTTCTTGGCGGTGCAATCGGAGAGATGCATGCTAAGAAGATTGCCAAGGTGTATGACATGGCTATGAAAGTCGGAGCACCTGTTATCGGTCTTATTGATTGTGCAGGCTTAAGACTCCAGGAAGCAACAGATGCTATGACAGCATTCGGAAGACTTTATATGAAGCAGACACTTGCTTCAGGTGTGATTCCACAGATTACAGGTATATTTGGTACCTGTGGCGGAGGTAGTGCACTTATTCCTGCATTATCCGATTTTACATTTATGACTGCCGAAGGCTCCAAGATGTTTGTAAATAGTCCTAATGCGTTGGATAACAATTATGAAGGCAAGCTTGATACTGCAACAGCTTCATATCTTTCCAGCAATACAGATATGATTTCAGCTGTTTATGAGGATGATGCAGCAGTACTTGCCGAGATCAGAAATCTTATAGATATTCTCCCTTCCAATAACGGAGATGAAGAAATCGCAGAATGTAATGATGATTTAAACAGAAGCATCGCTAATCTTGATTCCTTTAAGGATGATGCGAGAGCGGTTATTCAGAATATTGCCGATAATAACATATTCTTTGAGGCAAATAAGGATTACGCAAAGGAAATGGTTGTCGGATTTATTCGTCTTGACGGTCAGACAGTAGGATGTGTGGCAAATCAGGTTAAGGACGGTGACTCAAAGCTTACTGCAGAGGGTGCTTATCTTGCTGCGGATTTTGTAAAGTTCTGTGATGCATTTAACATTCCTGTTCTTACATTGGTTAATACAAACGGTTTTGTCGCAACAATAGATAATGAAAGAAGAATTGCCGATGCGGCTGCAAAGCTTACTTATTCATTTGCGGATGCTACCATTCCTAAGGTTACCGTAGTTATGGGTGAGGCATTCGGAACAGCTTATACGGTTATGAATTCAAAGTCAATCGGAGCTGATATGGTTTACGCATGGCCTACTGCAAAGATCGGAACCATGGATCCTGAAATGGCAGTTAAGATTATGTATGATGCCGAGATTAATGCGTCTGATGATAAGGTTGCAAAGATTGCTGAGCTTAAGAAAGAATATACTGAACTGCAGTCAAGTGCTATGGCTGCTGCAAAGCGTGGCTATATAGATGATATAATCGAGCCGGATGCAACCAGAAAGCGTGTTATAGCAGCATTTGATATGCTGTTTACAAAGGATGATATAAGACCTTTTAAGAAGCATGGAACAGTTTAAGGAAAGGAGAGTTAAAAGCATAATGAAAATTAGAAAATTCTTATTGGTATTTTCAATTTTAGCCGTTATGTTTTCTTTGACTGCATGCTCTGATGAAAAGGAAAAACCGTTTGATTACGATGATACTGAAATTGTAATTCAAACTATGGATTACTTTGAACAGTACAAGAATGTAAATAGCGACTATATAGAATACTATATGAGCGCCGGTACTGAATTCGAGCAATCGGCAGTTAAGGGTATAGACCAGGCAATTAATAATGATAAGGTTGGTGATTTTGAAAGCTTTGAAACCCCTATCAGATATTATATGGCAGGTGGCCCTGATGCATTGGTTAATATTGATTATACAATTGAAAATGCAGATGATTATGTTATGGTTACGGTTATCAACCATGCAAAGAATCGTGATGTTGAAATAACAGTAAAATATGTTGAAAATCCTGATTATTACATTGAACTTGACAGAAGTCTGGCAGGTGTCAGTGCTGATGATTACAGAGCTCAGTTTGAAGAAATGGCAAGCTACTACGGTATGACTGCCGAAGAGCTTATGGATATATTCTTTGCACAGTACGGTGTAACCAATCTTGATGATTTCATTAAGAAGGATATGCAGTACCAGTTAGGTTCTTATCCGTATGAGCCTGAGGAAATGGTTGTTTCAGCCGTTTACTCAAAGAAGGAGCTTATGGGTCAGGCAGGTATGAATACACTTCTCGGAATGGGAACGGTATTTGTGGTATTGATATTTATTTCGTTTATCATATCATTATTCAAGTTCCTTCCGAAGCTGTTTGAAAAGAAGAATAAAAAGGATAAGGATGAGAACGGTAATAATGAACCTGTATCAATTCCGGCACCGATACCGGCACTTGTTCCTGCGGGAAATGATGAGCTTGTCGGTGATGAAGAGCTTGTAGCCGTTATTACCGCAGCAATATATGCCTATGATGCGGCAAACGGTAATACAAACAGCAAGGATAAATTGGTAGTTCGTTCGATTAAGAGAGCCAGATAGAAAGTAAAGTTTGAATTAGGAGGAAATAAAAATGAAAAATTATAGAATTACAGTAAACGGTACAGCTTATGATGTAGCTGTTGAAGAAGTATCGGGAGGAAGCGTATCAGCAGCACCGGCAGCACCTGCACCTGCACCAAAGGCAGCACCTGCAGCAGCACCGGCAGCACCTGCACCTGCACCAAAGGCAGCCGGAGCAGCAGGAAGCGTTGTTGTTTCATCACCTATGCCAGGTAAGATTCTTAATATAAAATCAAGTGTCGGAGCATCTGTTAAGAGAGGCGAAGTTATTCTTAT
>CALGGL010000392.1 GCA_937915975.1 uncultured Lachnospiraceae bacterium
TAGGTCCTACCTGAACTCCTGTACACTCATCAACACCACCGTTGATAGCGTAAAGTAAGCACTTAGCAAGGTTAGCTCTTGCTCCGAAGAACTGCATATCCTTACCGATTCTCATTGAAGATACGCAACAAGCTATACCATAATCATCACCGTGAACAGGTCTCATTAAGTCATCATTCTCATACTGGATTGATGAAGACTTGATTGACATCTTAGCACAGTACTGCTTCCAGTTAATAGGAAGTCTTGTTGACCAGAGAACTGTTAAGTTTGGCTCCGGTGCAGTACCTAAGTTGTCAAGTGTATGAAGATAACGGAAGCTCATCTTTGTAACAAGAGGACGTCCGTCAACACCCATACCGCCAAGTGATTCGGTTACCCATACAGGATCGCCTGCGAAAATTGAGTTGTACTCAGGAGTTCTTGCGAACTTAACGCATCTTAACTTCATAATGAAGTGATCAACGAATTCCTGAATCTGCTCCTCAGTAAATGTACCGTTCTTAAGGTCTCTCTCAGCATAGATATCAAGGAAAGTAGAAGTACGTCCGAGTGACATTGCTGCACCGTTCTGCTCCTTAACTGCTCCGAGATAACCAAAGTATAAGAACTGAATAGCTTCCTGAACATTCTTAGCCGGCTTTGAAATATCAATGCCATAGAATGAAGCCATCTTCTTTAATTCCTGTAATGCACGAATCTGCTCTGAAATCTCTTCCTTACCTCTTATAACATCATCAGTGTAAACAGTACCAAATGATTCCTTCTGAATCTTCTTGTCTTCAATAAGGAAGTCAATACCGTAAAGAGCTACTCTTCTGTAGTCACCGATGATACGTCCACGTCCGTAAGCATCAGGAAGACCTGTAATGATGTGGTTAGTACGACATCTTCTGATTTCATCATCATAAACATCAAATACACCTGCGTTATGAGTCTTTCTGTGAGTAGTGAAGAACTCAACTACCTCAGGATCAACCTTATATCCGTTATCTTCGCAAGCCTTCATAGCCATACGAATACCGCCGTATACGTTCATACCTCTCTTGAAAGGTGCATCTGTCTGGAATCCAACGATTGTTTCCTTGCTCTTATCTAAGTATCCTGCCTGATGTGAAGTAAGTGTAGATACTACCTTAGTATCCATATCAAGAACTCCGCCTGCTTCTCTCTCCTTCTTAGAAAGATCAAGAACCATCTGCCATAAGTCCTTAGTATTCTGTGTAGGTCCTGCTAAGAAAGTATCATCACCCTCGTATGGAGTATAGTTTCTCTGAATGAAGTCTCTGACCTCAACCTCTTTCTGCCACTTTCCGCCTACAAATCCGTCCCAGCTGTCTGTCTCAAGTGCATCCATTTTCAACAACATTTCTTTGTGTTCCTCCTTTTATTTTACTCTCGTTCTTATCAGAAATTATCCTTTCCGATGTACCTTGTATACACCGATAATCTCTGTAGATGGTTATATTATAATTTCAAATTGTATACACGTCAACGTCAAAAAAGCATTTTATTGTACTTTTTTCAGTACATAAATTGTATACAGTATACATTTTGCATTTATTAAGCATTTTAACATATTTTTTTGAATTTCAGACTGTATTTATGGGCAACATTTTAATAGACATTTTATCATACATTGTGTTATACTAATCAATGTTTCAGAAACTACATATTTTAGATATATTTTCATTTAATTATTTAGGAGGTTTGTTTTAAAATGGCTAAACAGGTAACTAAAGATATGCTTATTTATGAAATTCTTGAAATTGATCCGGGAAATGCTGCTATTCTTATGGCATCGGGTATGCATTGTGTAGGCTGCCCTTCTTCTGCTATGGAATCACTTGAAGACGCATGTATGGTTCACGGAATGGATGTTGATGATGTCATTTACTCAATAAATGAATATCTTCAAAGGAAGGAAGCAAAGGAAGCAAATGCTTAGAATATAATAATTATAATGTATAAGGAGGTCATTAATTATGAATTTGAAAAATGATAATACCAACGGGTATAATCAAAACGGCGGTTACAATCTAAACGGCAATTACTCAAACGGTTATAATGCGAATAACAATTTTAATGCAGGTAACGGTTATAACATGAGCGGTAATTACGGTGCGGTTAACGGTTACAATACGAATAATAATTATTACCAGAGTGCGGGCAATCAAAATAACGGATTTAATAACTACAATAATTATAACAACAACTTAAACAATAATTATTCTGCCAACCAGAATCTTTTTAACGGAATGAGTAATGCATATATGGCAAATAACAACGGAAGCTACCAGCAGGTACAAAATGCATATGCAAATGCAGAAAGAATCTCCGACCAAAAGTTCAATCTCATTCTTGGCGGATGTCTTCTTTGGGGATTTTTAATAAACTGTATTCTTTGTACTGTGTTCAGTGATTCGATTATTGCACTTGCATTGAATAATTATGCAGTATTCCTCATATCGTATTTTGTTCTTGTTATAGTCGGTTCGGTTATGGTTAACAAATCAGATAATCCGGTTGTAAGCTTCTTAGGATATAACCTTATTGTAATTCCTATAGGAATGATTATTTCAATGTCACTTTCAGTATATGTAGCTGCAGGCTATTCAAGCATTATCCCTACAGCTTTCGGTATAACAGCCGTGGTTACTCTTACAATGATGGTATTAAGTTCTGCATTTCCTGACTTTTTTGCAAGCAATACCTTGGGCAAGATTCTTGGTATTACACTTATTGTTACCATAATTATTGAATTACTTCTTTGGATTACCGGTGCAGCAAGTCTCGGAATTATTGATTATATCGTTGTTTTGCTTTTCTGTGGTTATATCGGTTACGACTGGGCAAAAGCAAATATGGGAGAAAAGACAGTTGACAAAGCGGTTGATGCAGCAGCTATGCTCTATGTAGATATAGCAAACCTCTTCTTAAGAATTATGAGGATTCTTGCAAGAGCACAGAGATAACTGATTTTACAATCAATCTAAATTAAAATAACAATAAGTACTTCAGTAATAAGGAGAAATACTACAATGAATAATATTGACATAAAATCCGTAAACTCAATCAGGGTTCTTTCGGCAGATGCAATTCAAAAGGCCAATTCCGGACATCCCGGTCTTCCTTTAGGTGCAGCACCTGCAGCTTATGAGCTTTGGGCTAAGCATATGAAGCATAACCCGGCAAATCCCAATTGGGTAAACAGAGACAGGTTTATCTTATCTGGCGGACACGGTTCAGCTCTGCTCTACTCTCTTCTTCATTTCTTCGGCTACGGAATAACCATAGACGATATGAAGAATTTCAGACAGCTCGGCTCCAAAACACCCGGTCATCCGGAGTACGGACATACAATCGGCGTAGAGGCGACCACAGGTCCTCTCGGAGCGGGTATGGCTATGGCTGTCGGTATGGCTATGGCAGAAAACCATCTTGCAGCAACATTTAACAAAGAGGGTTATCCTGTTGTAGACCACTATACTTACGTTCTCGGTGGTGACGGCTGTATGATGGAAGGTATATCATATGAAGCATTTTCACTTGCGGGAACACTCGGATTGGAAAAGCTTATTGTTCTTTATGATTCAAATAATATTTCAATAGAAGGTGATACCAACATCGCCTTCAGAGAGGATGTAAGAAAGCGCTTTGAAGCCTTCGGTTTCCATACACAGCTTGTAGAAGACGGAAATAACCTCGAGGCAATCGGTGCAGCCATAGAAGCTGCAAAAGCCGAAAAAGGACGTCCTTCCATGATAGAGATAAAAACAAAAATAGGCGCCGGCTGTCCCGCAAAGGAGGGAAAGGCATCTGCACACGGTGAGCCTCTCGGTGTTGAAAATGTTGCCGCACTTCGTGAAAACCTCGGCATTGAGGATAAGGGTGCTTTTGTAATATCAGATGATGTTTATGATAATTTTAATACAATTGCAAAGGCAAATGCCTCCTATGAAGAGGAATGGAATAAATTATTTGCTGACTACTGTGAAAAGTATCCCGATATGAAGAAGCTCTGGGATACCTATTATGATAAAGACAGTGCAGAATGTTTATTTGACCTTGATGATTTCTGGAATACCGCAGATAAGCCTGAGGCTACCAGAAATGTATCGGGTAAGATAATAAATATAATCAAAAATGTTCTTCCAAATATGTTTGGCGGCGCGGCAGACCTTGCTCCTTCAACCAAAACGTATATGAACGATATGGGTGATTATTCAAAGGAAAATCCTGTCGGAAATAACATACACTTCGGAATAAGAGAAATAGCCATGGCTGCAATCGGAAACGGTATTGCATTACACGGTGGTTTAAGACCTTATGTTTCAACTTTCTTTGTATTCAGCGATTATGTAAAGCCAATGGCAAGATTATCCTCACTTATGGGATTGCCTCTTACCTATGTGCTTACACATGACAGTATAGGTGTAGGAGAAGACGGACCAACACATGAACCGATTGAGCAGCTTGCTATGTTAAGAGCTATGCCAAACTTTTATGTATTCCGTCCTGCTGATGCTACCGAGTGTGCGGCAGCATGGTACTTTGCTCTTAATAAAAAAGATGCGCCTAGCGCTTTAGTACTTTCAAGGCAGAATCTTCCTCAGCTTGATAACAGCTCACAGGAAGCACTTAAAGGCGGTTATATACTTTCCGATTCGGATAAAGAAATACCTGATGCCATAATTATAGCAACCGGCTCTGAGGTTTCACTTGCGGTTGAAGCCAAGGCAAAGCTTATCGATGACGGAATAGATGTAAGAATTGTAAGTATGCCTTCTATGGATTTATTTGAAGACCAGCCTGATGAGTATAAAGAAAAGGTTCTTCCTAAGAATGTCACAAGAAGAGTCGGAGTGGAAGCTCTCAGTGAATTCGGCTGGGGAAAATATATCGGAATAAACGGTGAGTTTGTAGGTATGCATTCTTTCGGTGCATCAGCTCCGGGCGGCCAGCTTTTCAAACACTTCAATATCACGACCGACGCAGTCATAGAAGCAGTAAAAAATGTATTGAATAATTAATACTATGTTTCATGGGGCGTGAGCCTTGTCACATATATTGTGTAAACTTTAGATTATAAAAAAAATGTGCACACATGGCACGTGTTACTTAACGCCATGCTTTGCACATTTTTTTAATCTGATATACTCATATGATGTGACAGGACCCACGCCCCATTACACACTTTATATCTCAGCAAGCTTTTGAACAGCATCACTCTCTATAATTACCTTGAAGTGCTCATCCATATAATTCGGAGTTGCATAGGTTGCTTTGATTTTATTGCCATATTCTCCGATTATGTTACAGGTTCTTGTAAATTCTCCGTCTGTATTCTTATCCTTGGTCATATAAAGATAAAATCTGCTGTCCTGAGGATTTTTATATAAGGAATTCATACTCTTATATATATTCTTTACAAGCTTGGCGGAAAGAATAACATCGTCCAGAGTTTTAAAGGCAAATATCCTGAATATACTCTTTTCACTTTCCTTTTGCTTCACAGAATTTCTTGTCTTCTTAGACATTCTGTTATTATTGATAGCATTAAGGTTTTCTGCAAGGCTTCCGAGAGCCTCAAGAAGAGAATCTGCAGAAGGAGTACTTTGTTCATGCTCTTCATCGTATTCCTCTTCTTCGGATATCTCCTCAAACTCATCCAAAGCAGGCTTTGTAAATCTTGAAAATCTTGTATCCAATTCCTCCGGATCCTCTACCTTGGTTACTATTAAAACAAGACATTCCGGTGAAACAGGAATAGCTTCTATCATAAGAGGAATATTATCCACCTCAAATCCGAGTTCATTAGATGCCTGCTGCATCATTTCCCTGAAAAGTTCCTTTGCCTTATCAGTTCCGTATGCAAGTTCTGTCAAAAGCATCTCTTTATCCGCAAGATCTGCCTTATATAAAGTACATCTTATTTGATTTTCACTTAATCTCTCAATCTTCATAACTGTCACCCCTTTTAGCAATTCCAATAAAATCGGCCCAGCAACAAATGTTCAAAAATTTCATTCTTATTTAATATTAGTTTATCACAAAAATATTATGTGTAAAGATTTTTCTTACAATTTTCACAATCTTTTTAATGGTAATGATTGGAGTAATGGCATATTCTGGTATAAAAGCATATATGGATGGCATGGCTAAAACAGCAGATAAATTTTATTTAGAAAATAATTTGCAAGATTTAAATGCAATAGGTTATTTAAATAAAGATGATCTTAAATTAATAAGGCAAATAGATAATGTAAAAGATGCTGAATTTGCGTTTTTTTTGCTAAGTTTGCCACGTTTTATCAACGACAATGACACACGGGAACCTGCATCAGCTCATCCTCGACAACAAATGGGAACAGCTCTGTTCTGTATTTGCTGCCATGAGCCATACCGACTTCCGCCGGGCAGAAAGTTTCATCCGTACCACCGTCCTGCCCCAGCTGCCAAACGAAGCCTTCTGGGAAACACTCCTGCACCTTGTCAGGTTCCGCCGGCAGGCATTTCTCAGCGGCGTGCTTTCCATCGCACACCTTGCCCAAGACGGCACACTCGATTTCCGCTCCCCCCACGCCGCAGCCCTGGCCGCACACCTGCAGCAGACACACCCTGCATCCATCCTGAAAGTGGTCAACATGATGTTGCCACTGCTGCAGACCGAACAGCAGGCGACGGCACTCTTCCATACCTTCCACATTGACGACCACCGGCAACGCATCATGGTACTGCTCAAGGTCGAATCCGAGCTATCCTACTACCTGCTTTTCAACACACTACGCCACCAGGCCGACAACCGCAAGTTGGCCTTGGACTGCTGCCGCTACATCATTCGCCGAAACAATGACATGGCATATAACATGGCAGCCCTGCTCCAGGCATACTTCGGTCTGCACGAACTGCGCGGACAGTTCTCCCTGCATATCGAACCCTACGAGCTCTCCTCCCTGGACCGTGGGCAGCAGACCTTCTACCATATTCTTCACGGCAAACGCCCCACTATATAATTATATTCGTACCATCCATGCCCCACCTCTCACTCTTCGAACTCAACACCCTCGTGCGCCAGACCATCGACCTCACCTTCGCCAACAGTTACTGGCTACAGGCTGAACTCAGCGAGGTACGCGAAGGACGCGGCCACTGCTACCTGGAATTTGTGCAGAAAGACGCCCGCAGCAACGGTCTCATTGCCAAGGCGCGCGGGCAAGTGTGGGCAAGCCGCTGGGCCATGCTGAGCCCATATTTCATACGCACCACCGGGCAGCGTCTGTCCCCCGGTATGCAAGTGCTTGTCCAGGTGCAAGTCACCTTCCACGAATTATACGGCTATGCACTCAACGTCATTGACATAGACCCCACCTACACCCTGGGCGACATCGCCCGGAGGCGTCAGGAGATACTGCACGCCCTGAAGGCAGAGGGTGTTGACAGGATGAATAAGGAACTGCCCCTGCCCATGCTGCTGCAGCGCATTGCCGTCATCTCCTCACCCACGGCAGCAGGCTATGAAGACTTCTGCAATCAGCTGCAATCCAACAAACAGAGCCTCTTCTTCCAGACTCGTCTCTTCCCCGCCACCATGCAGGGCGAAGGGGTGGAACAAAGCGTCATCAGCGCACTCAACGCCATTGCCGCGCATGTGGAAGACTGGGACATCGTCGTCATCATCCGGGGTGGAGGCTCCACCTCCGACCTCTCCG
>CALGGL010000393.1 GCA_937915975.1 uncultured Lachnospiraceae bacterium
GAAAATTTTTGCAAATCTTCCCTGATTACTGTATCCGCATAAGCTTGCTATTTCTGAGATCGGCAGCCGACTGTCTGTTATAAGTCTGGCTGCCTTTTCAAGTCGTAGACTTAACATGTATTCTGAAACCGTCATTCCGAACATGGAGGTAAAATAATTCTTGAGACTCGTCTCACTTATATTATACATTTCGGATATTTCACGCATAGAGATGTGCTTTGAAATATCTTTAGAGATTATCTCCTGAACCTTTTTTGCCAGACCGGCCTGATTTCTTGTGAGATAAGAGCTGTTTGCAGGAGTGGTAATGTCGTTGTTAATTAAGCTGTGTAATATTTTCAGAATGTTAAGTCTTATAAGTCCTTTGTCGGGACATCTGTTGTTATATAGCTCGAGCCAGAGCTTTTCTGTGTTTATATCAGTCACTAATAACACCAGCTTTTCTTTGTTGTTATATTTTGTGAACAACTTATCAATATCTATGTGGAAGGCCTTAAGAATGTTTTCGGTCTCTTCGGTGAACATCTTCTTATATATGAATATCTCAAAGCCCAGATAATAACCTGAAGGATAGAAGAATTCATCCCGTACCGTATAGGAGCCGATGCTTGTGTAATTAGCCTTTACATATTTGAATACATTATCCGAGATCATGAATTCGCATCTTCCCGATATGCAGTAATTGATAAGAAACAGATTCTTGTCAGATAAATGAGCGTTCATTGGTATGTTTTTGGCATGAACGTCATTAAGACACACATATATCCCCGGAAGGAAGGGGTAGAAGGTATTGTCGATATACCCCTCGTCAAAATCATGGCGCAGAGTTATTATCTCTTCGCCCGTTATGGGGAAATTATCGTTGAAGGTATTAATAAATGAGTCAGCAAAACTGTCCTTTTTCATATGCATTACTCCTATTATTAATAGCATGCTTTCATTAACATATAATTCGTCTCAGAATACGTGTTATTGTAATAAAACAAAATATACAATTATATTCAAAAAAGACTATACCTTATAGTATCAGCATTAATATATAAAAACAAGTGTTAAAATGTCCTTTTTTGTCAAAATGGCATAGAAAGTTAGGATAGACTAACATATAATACCCTTTGTTTGTAAAGCCCTGTTTACTTTAAATGATGATTGGCAGGTAATAATCGCTAAGCTCATTTATGTGTGATTTTTGACAGGGTTAATTAAGAGGATAGGAGACAAGGATTATGAATTTAACTGAACTTAAGAAAGGTGAGAGAGCCATGATAGTGCAAATAGATGGTGACAGAAGATATCTTTCAAGAGTTACATCTATAGGCTTAAATGTCGGATGTAAGGTTGAGATGCTTCAAAATGTAAAAAAGAAGCCGCTGCTTATCTATGGCAGAGATACCATGATTGCTTTAAATCGTGAGGAATCAGAGAGAATTAAGGTGGAGGTCAGTGCATAATGGATAACAAAAAAATTGCTTTACTTGGACAGCCTAACTCCGGTAAATCCACAGTTTTCAATTCTTTAACAGGCATGCATCAACATGTAGGAAACTGGCCGGGTAAGACGGTTGAGAAAAAAGAAGGTACATTTACACATAATGATGTTACATATCAGGTGGCAGACCTGCCGGGTTCATATTCACTTTCGGCAAATTCGGATGAGGAGATTGTTACAAGAGATTATATAGCAAAAAATGACTTGGATCTCGTATGTCTTTTGGCGGATGCTTCACAGCTTGAAAGAAGTATGTATATGCTGGCTGATTATACAGGTATAGGCACTCCGGTTATGCTTGTTTTGACTATGATGGATGTAGCTGAGAGTAAGGGTAAGAGGATTGATACCGAAAAGCTTGCCGATAAGCTTGGAATAGAAGTGTGCAGTATAGTTGCATATGATAAAAAGAGCTATGATGCATTTTTCGAAAATTTGGAAAAGGCTATAAAGTCCGGAAAAACTTTAAATGCCGATGCACTTTACGATATAGTTAGACAGAGCGAGGGTGCAAAGGAATTTGAGAAATATATGGATATAGTTTCGGTTATAGCAACCGAAAGACGTTCTAAAGAATGGCTTGCCATGAAGCTTCTGGAAGAGGATGAGGCTATAATAAGAGAGCTTGCCATAAAGGGTAAAAAGGATATAGAAACAAACTCTAAGGGTGCATTATATACAAGTGATGCAAGATTTAAGTGGATAGAGGGCTTGCTTGATGAGGTTGTTACAGATGCTAAAAAACCATCTGAATTACTTACAAAGTTTGACAGAGCTGCCATCGGTCCAAGAAGCGGTAAATGGGTTGCATTTGGCATGATGATTCTTGCACTTGCTGGTGCAATGATTGTTGCATCGCCTATTATGGGACTTGGAGGTGCACTTCCAAGCATACTCAATCCGGCTGCTGATGCGTTGCTTGGTAAAATGGGTGTTTCAGATTCGATTATTCATTTTATTAAGGCGACACTTATAGTATCGTTTGGCTGGGTTGTTATGATGATTGGATTTATCTTTGCGATGAATTTTGTATTTGGTATACTTGAAGAGGTTGGATATATGGCGAGAGTGTCATATGTATTTGATCGTTCCATGGGTAAAATTGGTCTTCAGGGTAAGGCACTTATGCCTATGATTATGGGCTTTGGATGTACTATGGGTAGTACATCAGGTGCAAGAGTTATCGATTCATATGGTCAGAAGCTTTTGACTATAGCGGTTGCATGGGCAATTCCTTGTGGCGCAACCTTTGTGGTTATACCGACACTTGCCAATGCATTTTTCGGTACCGGCGGCGGTATGCTGGTTATGCTTCTCATATTCCTTATTATGCTTTTACATATTATTATAACTGCCAAGGTGTTTGGTAAGAAGCTCAATCCTGTGGACAAAAGAACAGGTATCGTGATGGAGCTTCCGCCATATCATAAACCAAGATGGGGATTTATATTCAAGAATTCACTCATGCGTATGTGGGATGTATTTAAGAAGGCATTTAGTATAGAGCTTATCGTATGTATTATTTTCTTCTTCTTAAGCTACTCAAAGAGCGGCATAGAAGGAAGTATACTCTATAAAATCGGAAAATTTATAGAGCCGGTTTCAACCTATATAGGACTTAAGTGGCAGACCTTTATGTCTTTCTTTGCAGCTATGGTTTCAAAGGAAGCGGTGCTGGGTGTTCTTTCAGCGATATTTGCAAACAGCGGAAGTGTTATAGATTCAACTACAGGACTTGCTGCAACTTCGGATAATATAGCTCAAGTTGTGGCAGCAGCCATACCGCAGGCAGAGGCGCTTGCATTTATAATCGCTGTTACATTTAATATACCTTGTCTGCAGGCGGTGGTTTCAACTTATAACGAAACACACTCTGTAAAATGGACAGCTAAAATTGGTCTTTATTACATATTGACTGCACTTCTTTTGGCCGCGGTTGTTTATCATATAGCGGTGCTTATTTTATAAATGTTTTTAGGTATGATGCAAAAATATGTATGTGAATTTATGATTATGGAGTGATATTATGGACGAGTTACTTTTACTCATGCTCAATTCTGAACAGATAACTATGCCGGAGCTTGCGGAAAAACTACATATGTCGGTTGCGCTTATAAATGCGAGACTTGAAAGATATGAGCAGCTTGGTTATGTGAAACGCATTGTTGAAAAAAGTCAGGGAGGCTGCTCGGGAACTTGTGGAAGCTGTAAGGGCTGCGGCACACATAAATTGGAGTTTAAACCTTCTGTTTATTGGGTAAAAGGAGAAAAGCTTTAAATGAATCCTGCAAATGTAATAACAGTAATTGCGGTTTTGCTTTTGGTTTTAATTATTAGCCTTCCGCTTATTAAGAAAATGAAATCCGGCGAGACCTGCTGCGGTACCGAAAAAGTTAAGGTCAGGCATAAAAAACTTAAAAATCCTGCCGGAAGCTATAAGCTTAATATAGATGGCATGCACTGTCAAAATTGTGTTAAGCGAATCACTGAAGCCGTAAATAATATAGACGGGCTTTCCTGTCGTGTAAGCCTTGAAAAAAATGAGGCGGTCATTTCTTATGAGGAAAAACCTATGACGGATGAAGTGATAAAGCTGCTTGGAGAGATGGATTTTCTTGCAATCAAAAAATAGTGCGAGTTGTTAATTTGTAAATGAAATAAAAAATTCTTGACATATTCTTTAATTAAGAATATAATCAATCCATAATTTAATACGCTAAACCGTTGATGTGGAGATAAAAATAAAAGAGGCACTCACAGAGAGTCGGGATTGATGAGAACCGATAGCAGCTGTTTATTAAATGGACCACTGAGGGCGCGGTCAAAGGAGCAAAGGCTCTGAGTATTCCGTGACGTTTATGCATACGTTAGTTGCAAGGAATATGTTGGTATTCCAATGAGAGTGTGGAAATAAACTTCCACAAACGCAGGGTGGCACCGCGGTACATATGATTATTACCGTCCCTGATAACAGAGCTTCTGTTATCAGGGACTTTTTTCGCGTTCCTTTGAGGCAGGCACAGCTTGCGAGGTAAATTCTGTTAATATGAGGTAAGGAGGTAGACGATGAACAGCAAATATTTTCCAACCTTGGAAAAAGCAAAAGATTACAGGGATGAATACCGGTGCATCCCTATAGCGAGAGAAATTTATTCGGATTTTATCACACCGATTCAGGCACTTAAGATTCTTAAAAATGTAAGCCGCCATGTGTATATGCTTGAAAGTGTGGAGAATCAGGAAAAGACCGGACGATATACATTTCTCGGATATGAACCAAAGCTTTGCATAACCTGTCTCAATAATAAGATAAAGGTTATAGACGCAAAGGGTGAGGTTCTAAAGGAGGATAATATCAAGCATCCGGCAGTCTTTATCAATGAAACGGTAAACGAATATAAAAGTCCCAAGATAGAAGGCATGCCGTCCTTTACCGGAGGACTGGTAGGATACTTTGCATATGACTACATCAAGTATGCCGAGCCTACACTTAACCTTGATGCACAGGATGAGGAAAAATTCAATGATGTTGACCTGATGCTCTTTGATAAGGTGATCGCCTTTGACCACTTCCGGCAAAAGCTCATTCTGATCGCCAATATCCGCCTTGACAACGTGGATGCCGAATATGCCCGCGCAGAAAAGGCGCTCGGCGAAATGCGGGCGCTCATCGAGACCGGCG
>CALGGL010000394.1 GCA_937915975.1 uncultured Lachnospiraceae bacterium
GATTATCATCAGGTGCATTGCAAAATACAACAAATTTTGCACATCCGATTGAATCCGCCTCCTTTGTAAGCTCCGCAGTTTCGAGTATTATTTCACCCAAAAGCTTAACTGCATCCATATTGATACCTGTTTTTGTCGAGCCGGTATTTACTGAGCTGCATACCCTTGATGTACATGCGAGTGCCTTAGGTATGGAACGAATTAAAAGCTCATCAGCCCTTGTCATGCCCTTTGAAACAAGAGCAGAATAACCACCTATAAAATTAACTCCGCAAGTTGTTGCCGCCTCATCAAGCTTTTTTGCAATCTCTATAAAATCTTCCTCCGATTTACAAACCGAACCACCAACAAGAGCTATAGGTGTAACGGAAATTCTCTTATTAACAATCGGAACACCGTATTTGTCGGCAATTTCATTTCCTACCTTAACCAAATCCTTTGCCGAGCTTGTTATTTTATCATATATTTTATCACAGGTTTCCTTAACATCAGCTCCGACACAGTCGAGTAAGCTTATACCCATGGTTATGGTTCTGACATCAAGATTAAGCTTGTGAATCATTTCATTTGTCTCAATTACTTCATTTATACCTATCATAATCTGCTCCTTGTCGTTATTTGAATCTCAGACTGTTTATAAAATGTACTCGTATTGCACGCTATCGCTTAACGCAATACTTAGCACATTTTATAAACAGTCTGAGATTCATATACTTTAATTATAATCTATGCATCATATTGAATATTTCTTCACTCTGGGCTCTAATCTGTACACCGATTTCCTTACCCAAATCACCGAGTTCTTCATTTATTCTTGTCTGATCCTTTGAAGCATCAGCAATATCAACCACCATCATCATATTAAAATAACCGTCAACTATGGTCTGGGCAATGTCAAGAATATTTATATTGTTTTGTGAAAGATATACACATACCTTTGCTATTATACCAACCTTATCCTTTCCAAGCACGGTAATAATTGTTTTTTTCATTTTGTTTTCCTCCATGATAAAATTATATATTTAAATTCTTTATATACTGATTTCAATTATAAAATCTAAAATTCAAATAATTCACTTGTATTCTCTCTGTCGGCTACACGTAAATTAAAATCTCTCACATCCTTTGTATAAGGATTATCCATTATCTCAAGCTTTACGGTTTCATAAGCAAGCTCCGGATAATTATTTTCTTTGCTTAAGTGACCTATAAATGAAGCCTTAACATGTTCATTAAGCAAAGCCTTTAAAAGTCTTCCACCCGCTTCATTTGAAAGATGTCCGCGTTTTCCTAAAATACGCTGTTTAAGATTATAAGGATAGGAACCGCATTCAAGCATTCTGACATCATGATTTGCCTCAACCAAAAGTCCGTCCGAGTCCTTTAACGCATCTATTATGTAATCATCATAATCTCCCATATCAGTTGCTATTGAAACCTTTTTTCCACCGTTATAAAGCGAATAACAAACAGGATCAACAGCATCATGCCATATAGAATGCGCTCTAACACCTATATCGCCTATATTGAAAAGCTCATCAACATTTATGGGATTAAGAAGACTTTTATCAAACTCGCCTAAAGCAGACATCCCGGATATCTCACAACAGGTTTCCGGTGTTGCATATAACGGTATTCCGTATTTTCTCGAAATAACACCGACTGCCTTAACATGATCGATATGTTCATGAGTTATCAATATGCCATCCATATCCTTTAGTGTAAGGTCAATCTGATTAAGACCATCTTCAATTTTCTTTTTACTTATACCTACATCAACAAGAATTGATGTATTATCAGTACCTACAAATGTACAGTTTCCGCTACTGCCACTTGCAATTGTCATCATTTTCATTATATCACCATAGTAAAAAACATATTATTTATAAGGCTTTCATTATATCCGTCTTCGTCAGCAAGAAGTAATACCTCTATTTGTTCACTCAATAAATCAGCCTTATCTATCAGCTTATCATCAATAAGGATTTGCTCGGCACCCCTAAGTGATGTATTACCTGTCTGATGGGCCTTTTCTCCAAAAGCTTTAGGAATAATGCCAAGCATAACGGCATCATCGATTTTCAAAAAGCTTCCGAAGCCTCCGGAGATATACACATTATCCGTCACATCATAATCAATACCCGCTTTTTTATATAGGCTTTCTATACATGAGGCAATTGCTGCCTTCGCAAGAAGAATTTCCCGTATGATATCTGAAGTAATTAATATATTATGAACCCGGATTCCGTTTTCAATATATTCATCACTTAAGCATCCGTCCTTTGAAAGCTTACCGCTGTTAATAAGTGCAACCAAAGCACTTATGCCTGATGCGCCGTAAACACCCTGTATTTTAAGACTTGCTTCAAATGCCGGACCGCATGCAGCGGATGCAGCCAAAAGCTTTCCCTTATTATTAAGCACCATCTCTCCGTTTGTTCCAAGGTCTATCAAAAGATTGACCTTTTTCTTATCAAGAAATGAATTAAATTTATCAAGAAAAATAAGTCCTGATAGTATGTCTCCGCCTATAAATGCACTTACACAGCCTGTAAGTATAACATCACAATCAAATCGGCATTCTTTTCCAAAGAGCTCACGCGAATTTTTAATAACTGTTTTGTCAAGAACCGTCGGATACGGACTTTCACCCATTTTACTTACATCATATTCCAGTAAAAGGCTTATCATGGTTGTGTTTCCCGATAAGCAAAGCTTAGTTATATCATTTGCGTCGCAATTATTAACCGATAAATATTCATCTATTGCGGCAAGAATATCAGAAACCGCCAATTCCTTTAATTTGGCAATAAAAGACTTGTCTCTTTTAACGGTATTGATTCTGTTAATAACATCACTTCCGTAAAGAGACTGTCTGTTATGAAAGCTTTTTTGATAAAAATCACAATCCTTATCTGTATTCAAAAAAGCCATATCAATATTGGTAGTTCCCACATCAACCGCAATAAAAATCATTTAAAAAATCGCCTTTGGTTTCTTTTCTATAGGTCTGTATCCTCTGTCATTAAGTTCATTAAGAATCTGTTCCTTATGTTCTGGACCAAATGCCTCGATTGTAATTACAAGCTCAACGGCAGAATTACGATTTATGGTTACAAACTGGTTATGTTCAAGCTTAATTATATTACCCTTTAAGTCGGCTATTACACCTGCAACATTTTGAAGCTCACCCGGTTTATCAGGAAGAAGAACAGATACATTAAATATTCTGCTTCTTGCGATAAGTCCATGCTGAACAACAGATGAAAATGTTATAACATCCATATTTCCGCCGCTTAATATACTTACAACCTTCTGTCCCTTCGGCTCAAGGTGCTTAAGTGCCGCAACCGTAAGCAGACCGCTGTTTTCAACAAGCATCTTATGGTTTTCAAGCATATCAAGAAAGGCAACTATAAGCTCACTGTCCTCAACTGTGATTATATCATCAAGATTTTCTTTAAGATAAGGGAATATCTTAGATCCCGGAGTCTTAACTGCAGTACCGTCTGCAATTGTATCAACCACATCAAGGGTTGTTACTTCTCCGTTAATCAACGAAACCTTAAGACATGCTGCACCCTGCGGCTCAACACCTATAACCTTAATATTGGGATTAAGAGTCTTTGCAAGGGTTGAAACGCCTGTTGCAAGTCCGCCGCCACCTACCGGTACAAGTATAATATCCGCAAAAGGAAGCTCCTTTATAATCTCCATAGCTACAGTACTCTGACCTGTTGCTACATCCAAATCATCAAACGGATGAACAAAGGTATAGCCCTTTTCCTCTGCTAATTTAAGAGCATACTGACAGGACTCATCATAAACCTCACCGTATAAGACAACCTCTGCACCATAGGACTTGGTTCTGTTTACCTTTATAAGCGGTGTTGTTGTAGGCATAACAATAGTAGCCTTAACACCGTATGCCTTTGCAGCATAGGCAACGCCCTGGGCATGATTACCCGCTGATGCGGTTATAAGCCCTCTTTCTCTTTCTTCATCGGTAAGTGTGCTTATCTTATAATAAGCCCCTCTTATCTTGTAAGCTCCGGTAAGCTGCATATTTTCAGGCTTAAGATAAACCTTATTACCGCACTGCTGCGAGAAAAATTCACTTTCAATAAGCGGTGTCGGATGAACCACCTTGCTTACTATCTCATATGCTTTTTCAAATTTATCAAGTGTCATTATTACATCTCCTTATTATACATCGAAAAGATCATCATCATTCTCTATTTTTTCAATATCACTGTCAACGATTATTTCAATATCAGACTTTACATCAAAATCCGCAAACAATGCATTTACATAGTTTGTAGGATCAAATCTTTGTAAATCCTCCACCTGCTCTCCGATTCCTATGTATTTAACAGGAACGTTTAATTCGGATTGAATTGCAATAGCTATACCACCCTTTGCAGTTCCGTCAAGCTTGGTTATTATAATGCCGTTTATCTCAGTAACCGAGCTAAACTGTCTTGCCTGCTCCAAGGCATTCTGACCTGTAGTTCCGTCAAGAACAATCAAAGACTCAACATTGGCTTCCGGATATTCTCTTGATATAACTCTTCTCATCTTGCCAAGCTCATCCATAAGATTTTTTTTGTTGTGAAGTCTTCCGGCAGTATCTATAAGAAGAATATCAGTATTTCTTGACTTTGCAGCAGATACAGCATCATAAACAACGGCGGATGGGTCTGCTCCCTCACCCTGTGCAATTATATCTACGCCTGCACGATTTGACCATGTTTTAAGCTGATCTATAGCGGCAGCCCTAAAGGTATCCGCAGCAGCCATAAGAACTTTTTTACCACGCTTTTTATACTGTGCAGCAAGCTTTCCGATGGAAGTAGTCTTACCAACACCGTTTACACCGATTATAAGTACAACAGTCTTCTTATCCTCAAAATCATAGGCTGTATCATCAACGGACATCTGGTCTCTTATTATATTTACGATAAGCTGCTTACAAGCTTCAGCCTCTTTAATCTTCTGCTCCTTAACCTTAGCTTTTAAATCATCGATGATTCTTTCCGTGGTTTCAACACCGAGATCCGCCATAACAAGTGTTTCTTCAAGCTCATCATAGAAATCATCGTCAATTTCATTTGCCTTAAAAAGATTGGCAAAGCTCTCGGCAAAGCTGTTTCTGGACTTGGTTAATCCTTCTTTTAATCTTGCAAAAAAGCCTTTTTTCTTTTCAGGTTCGTCCGAGAGTATATCCGAATTATCACTATCATCATTTATTGAATCTACCGAATGATATTCTTCTGTAACAGCTTCTTCATCATCTGCAAGATATTCATCAGGAATATCCTCTCCATCATCCGTACCGTTTAAAAATGAATCCTCACCGTCTTTCAAATATTTCGGATTACCAAAATCATCATAAACTTCCTCGGTATCAATATTACTATTTAACAAATCATAATCATTTATAACATTTTCTTCCGACTCTTTTTTCTTTTTTCCAAATCCAAACATATTAAACCTCCTCAAATGATAGATTTTTATTATAAAACAAACAATATTCGATAACCTTGGCGATGTGCTGGAACCTGTGATAATTCATAAGCAGGTACTGTGAGCCCACCGGTACTTAGCGAGGTATTATCGAGCTTAGTACCGCTGTGTGGCGAGGGTAGCGAGAGCGTGCCTGCGATGAATTAATCACAGGTACCGGCACATCTTCACAAGGTAAAGCTTTTAATCATCAAGTTCGCCTTCAATCATGTTTACGGAAACAAGAGTCGATACACCCTTTTCCTGCATGGTTATACCGTAAAGGATATCAGCAGCCTCCATAGTACCCTTTCTGTGGGTTATAACTATAAACTGTGTATCCTTAGTAAGCTTATTAAGATACTTT
>CALGGL010000395.1 GCA_937915975.1 uncultured Lachnospiraceae bacterium
ATGAGCCTGATAAGGATACGCTGGTTCCAAGCTGATTCACCTTTGTTATCGGCATGATGCCTGCATGAACGGGAATATTAATTCCTGCTTTTCTTATATCCTCAAGAAAACGATAAAGTATATCGTTATCGAAAAACATCTGTGTAATAAAGCTGTCTACGCCAAGGTCTGCCTTAAGCTTAAGATATTTTATATCATCCTCTCTTGATTTTGATTCCGGATGAACCTCGGGATAGCAGGCCGCGGCAATATACATATCGCTTGTATCTCTGATTACCTTAATTATGTCGGAAGCATGCTTGTAATATCTGTTTTCAAATTCCTCATCGGTCATAGTGCGTGGCTTATCGCCTCTTAAAGCAAGAATATTACTTACACGCTTTTTCTTTAATTCCTCCAAAAGCTCCGTAAGAGAATTGTCATCAAGTCCTACTGCGGTTACATGGGCAAGTGCCTCAACCTCACATATATTTTGAATATATGCTGCAATGGTTGCGGTTTTTTTGCTGTTGCTTCCTCCTGCTCCATAGGTAACACTTATAAAGTCAGGATTGAGAAGCTTTATCTCATCAAGTGTTTTGAATATATCATATATATCATCATTTCTTTTAGGTGGAAATACCTCACATGAAAAAATGGTCTTGTTATTATATTTGTCCTTTATCATCTCTTTCTCCTTCAACTGTATCTTCTTTTGAAGCATTATTATTATCCGGAATATCCGTTTCAAGCTGAATCTCCATCTGGTAGCTTCCGTTTTTTTCAAGCTCTCTCGCTTTCTCTCTTTCCATATAAAGCTCGTGAGAAAGTAGCTGGCTCAAATCAAGTATCTGAGTATACCTTTCCTCCTTACTGAGCTCCTTTATGCTTGCCATAAGCTCTGCTTTATTATCCGATATGAGCTTTGCCTTTTCCTCAAGGGTTGCAACCATTTTTCCGTACTGATTATTGATTATATCATAAGCCTGAGCTATAACATCCGTCACCTCAGTAAGCATCTCATCCGTATAAATTAGTGATGCGGCATAGATGTCACTTGCTGTTCTTAGAGCAGCTTTTTCTTCTCCGTCAAGATCATCGGCTCTAAAGCCCGATCCTACGGAGGATACGTGCTTTGTTACCCTTATTCGGCTTGCGCTTTTTTCCGCCTCGTAGACTATCTCCTCTGCCTCTTTCTTTGCATCATTAATAATCTTACCCTTCCTGTCATTGACATCTCTGTAGACCTTAAGCTCACCCTCAACTATACTTTCGAGTTCCTTAAGCATAAGTATGGTCTCATCCTTATTGACCATAACCTTTCCCGCAGCCAAAGGAACACTCTGACCGTTTTCTATCATATCTATTAATTTATTGATTATTACCTCAGATCTTCCGTTTTCCATTTTTCAACCTCATTTGTTTCCATCATTTTATATATATTATTCAGAACTTTTTAAAGATCAACCTTTTATATGAGCATTAAACACATTTTATTGTATGTTAAGTAAATTTTCAACATAAAAATATTTAACATTTTCTTAATTTTAAATCTTGTCAGAACAACTCCCCATCATAATAATATAACAAAAGCCCGACTACATCATCATAGTAGTTTCCCTCAAGCAGAGCTTCCTGTGTTTCCCAGCCCTTCTCGGCAGCATCATTGGCAGCTCCGGAAAGCTTTTCCATAGGGTGTGACTCGCTGTCATATCGCTCCTTTGCCTCTTTCGATGCCTCTATCTCATCATTTATAACCTGCTCCTTTATCTTAGGTTGTTTTTTATAGATATTCCAAGCCTCTTCCTCACCCACAGCACTGAGAAGTGCTTCAAAATATGCCTCATCCACATAATAAACCGCATCAATATATCCTGAATATCTTACAAAAGGATCATCACTTTTTATGCATCCGAGATAGCTTAAGAAATTAGCTTCATTTTCCTGATAATAGCCATGATGATGACTTATCTCGTGCGCATAAAGGGATGGATAATAAAGCTTCGTAATATACTTATTATAGGTCGCCTCCATAGTATACGGATAGTTGTAGCCACCTATATTCATCCATTCCAAAACCGAAGAACAAAGTGCTTTTTTTATATCCGGATAATATCCCTTAAGCCTCGGATATTTGTCACTTACAGACTTCATGGAAGCTTCGATTTCCTTATTGACCGTTTTATAATCTCTATATATAAGATGTCCTTCTTCATCACGTTCAACCAGCCCTGATGTTTCATTAAGCTTTTCCACCAGATAGTTTCTTAATGTTTGCAGTTCTTCGAGATTATATGATCTTACATAAGATTTTCTTCCAAGATTTTTATCACCGAGCACACTGCTCCTAAAAGGAATAATCCAGTTAAGCGTATAAATCAAAATTATACATAAAAAAAGAAGAAGCATACCCTTCATATACTTTATTGAAAAAATTTTATATTTTTCTTTCTCCTTTAATAGTGATAAAAATTTATTAAATTTATTCGCTGAACGACTCATTCTTCTTTTGGTTTTTGTGGAGTGAATGATATTAGTAAATTCATCTCTTTGACAATTCATTATTATTTCTCTATCACTTTTATTAATACCATTTCTATATATATCTTTAAATTCTATTTCTTCTTTTGTTTTATTAATTGCTTTCTCAACAAATTTGAAAAGAATTTCTGAAACTCCTTCACTTTTAGCTATACATTTGAGAACACCATCTAAAATATTCAATTTTACTTCAGGGTTTGGAATTATGGGTGGAGATGTACTATTGTATCTTCTATTAAATTGGCCTGAAACTGAAGGGAGTAGTATTAAGATTAATATCACATACATAAGACAAAATAATAAGTGAAAAAATGATTTCATTATAATTAATTATTAATCGAAATTTGAAGGAAATATATATTTTTTTTATCTCTAATATTTTTTTGGAAAATCATTAAATATTTTTATAATAATTTTATAGATTTTAATTGAAAATATTTATCAATATGGG
>CALGGL010000396.1 GCA_937915975.1 uncultured Lachnospiraceae bacterium
TACAAAAGTATATAACACAGGAAGACTTGGGCGGGAGATGATGAGATGGCAAAGAAAGGGCAGACTTCAGGGATATGGATGTATTTGCAGTAATATCAAAGGATTGTCATTGATCAATCGAAGATACGGAACACATGTTGGCGATATGGTGTTAACAAAGTTTGCGTCTGTTATCAGTCAGACTATTAGTAAAGATGAACGTATGGCAAGGATTGGCGGTGACAATTTTATGTTCATACTTCATAGTGAACGTATAGATGAAATGCTCTCAGCTCTTGGAAGGGTAACTGTTCCGGTTGATGTTGGAGATGGAGTTGTAGTTTTTAATTTGGAAAACCGTTGTGGTATATATGTGATAGAACAAGGAGATGCCTTTGGCGAGATTCTTGATGCAGCATATCTTGCGGTACACCAGGCAAAACAGCCATCACTTCCGGATAATATATGGTTTGACCAGAGTTTGCTTGCCCAGACTTTTGAGAGAAAGAATATATTGGCACAGTATAAGAAGGGAATTGCGAACAGGGAATTCGTTGCATACTATCAGCCAAAGGTGGATATGACAGATGACAGCCTGTGTGGGTGTGAGGCTTTAGTGCGCTGGCAGCAGGGAGACTCTCTAGTGCCTCCATTTAAATTCATTCCCTTGTTAGAGGATGAGGGAAGTATTACAGATCTTGATTTCTACATTTTTGAAAATGTGTGTCAGGATATAAGGAGCTGGCTTGAAGAAGGATATAAACCTGTAAGGGTGTCGTCTAATTTCTCCAAACTTCATCTTCAAAATTCCGATTTCGCGGAGCATGTGTTAAGCATTGTTAATAAGTATCAGGTGCCTCATGAGCTTGTAGAGGTGGAACTTACTGAGTCTTCAGGATACGAGAATTTCAAGGCTTTGACGGACTTCGTCAGTATCATGAATGAGAATGATATATGTGTTTCAATTGATGATTTTGGAACAGGCTATTCTTCTCTTTCGCTGTTAAAGGATCTGAATGTGGACGTTATTAAGCTGGATAAATCATTTATTGATGCCCTTGGTAATGGGGATAATGTTAACGAAAAGCTTGTGAAGAATGTTATACATATGATAAGGGACCTTAACCGTGACATAATATGTGAGGGCGTTGAGACTAAGGAACAGGCCAGGTTCTTAATGGAGCAGGACTGCTACAAGGTCCAGGGATATCTGTATGATAAGCCCCTTCCACGTGAAGAGTTTGAGAAACGCCTGAAGACTCCTAAGTATTAATATGACTGGCAAAGGTGTTTGAACAGTTAATGTATAGTTTAAATAAAAGTTTCATAAAATGGGTGAAAAATTTAATAGAATATAGTATACTGTAACAAACAAAATATGTATGGAGGTGGCTGTATGAATGTATTTACTACGGACAAGATCCGTAACGTTGCCCTGCTTGGGCATGGAGGGTGTGGCAAGACTTCGCTGGTTGAAGCGATAGCGTATCTTGCCGGAATGAAAAACCGTATGGGGACGGTTGAAGCCGGTAATACAATAAGTGACTTCGACAAAGAGGAGACAAAGAGGCATTTCTCTATTAAGACATCACTTGTTCCTGTTGTATGGGAGGGTTATAAGGTTAATATCCTCGATACACCGGGCTTTTTTGACTTCGTGGGGGAAGCAGAGGAGGCTGTATCTGTTGCGGATGCTGCGATAATCGTTATATCCGGTAAGGCAGGAATCGAAGAAGGAACAATACGTGCATGTGAGAAGAGAAAGCTTCCGAGAATGTTCTTTGTTACCGATATGGATATCGATAAGGCAAGCTTCAGAAAGGTTGTTCAGGAGCTTCAGGAGATGTACGGAAAGAAGATTGCTCCTTTCCATCTTCCGATTCGTGAAAATGAGCAGTTCGTAGGATATGTAAATGTAATTCAGCAGAAGGCAAAAAGATGGAACAATCATGGTACGGTAGATAAGTTTGATGTGCCGGATTATTCTTATGAAAACTTAAATATTTGTCGTGACGCCTTACTTGAAGCAGTTGCTGAAACCAGTGAGGAGTACTTAGAGAGATATTTTGAAGGGGATACCTTCTCAGATGATGAGATTCGTCAGGCACTTCGTGTAGGTGTATGTGACGGCTCTGTTGTACCTGTTCTTATGGGTTCCAATACCCTTGCCAGAGGTATGTATACACTTATGGCAGATATTATCAAATATTTCCCAAGCCCTGATAAATGTAAATGTGCCGGAATCAACACCACCAACAATGAGGTGTTTGAGGCGGATTACAATTTTGCAAAGGCTAAGTCAGCCTATATATTTAAGACAATTGCAGATCCGTATATCGGAAAATATTCACTCATAAAGGTTAATTCGGGTGTACTTAAATCCGATGATGTGCTTTATAATTATCATCGCGATGCGGATGAAAAGCTCGGAAAGCTTTATGTAATATGCGGTAATAAGGTTGAAGAGGTTAACGAGCTTCATGCCGGTGATATAGGTGCATTGGCTAAGCTTAGTGTAAGTCAGACAACAGATTCACTTTCCACAAGAAAGAATCCTGTTACATATCTTCGTGCATCTATTTCCAAGCCTTATGTTTACAGAAGATATATTGCGAAGAAAAAGGGTGATGAGGATAAGATTTCACAGGCTCTTTCAAAGCTTTTGATGGAAGACCTTACATTAAAACAGGAAAATGACAGTGAAAACGGACAGACACTTCTTTACGGTATTACCGGTCAGCACCTTGAGGTGGTACAGAGCGTGCTTCAGGAAAAGTATAAGGTTGAGATAGAGCTTATGCGTCCGAGGATTGCATTTAAGGAAACCATTCGTAAAAAGGTTGACACAGAATATAAATATAAAAAACAGTCAGGAGGCCACGGACAGTATGGTCATGTAAAGATAACCATTGAGCCGTCAGAGGATATGGAGACACCGTATATCTTTGAACAGACCGTTGTAGGCGGAGCGGTTCCTAAGAACTATTTCCCTGCGGTTGAAAAGGGTGTTGCAGAATCCGTTAAGTGCGGACCTTTGGCAAAGTATCCTGTAACCGGTGTTAAGGTTGTTTTATATGATGGAAGCTATCATTCGGTTGACTCTTCCGAGCTTGCATTTAAGGTGGCTACCGAGCAGGCATTTAAGAAGGGCTTTATGGATGCCAAGCCGGTGCTTCTTGAACCGTATGCAACTCTTAAGGTAGTGGTTCCTGATTCGTATACCGGTGATGTTATGGGTGACCTTAACAAAAGACGTGCAAGAGTAAACGGTATGAATCCTGTTGATAACGGATATCAGGAAATCGTAGCGGATATACCTTATCTTGAACTTTACGAATATGATACAAGACTCAATTCCATGACCAGAGGAAGCGGAACATTTTCATATGAATTTGCAAGATACGAGCAGGCACCTGATGAGGTTGCAAAGAAGGAAATAGAAGCGGCTAAGGAGTAATTAACTTTAATATACAATAAGGGAATAAACCAAAGCAATATAGGGGAGAGACAATGGATAATAATGATATTATTTTCAACAAAATAGCGGAAGCATTACTTATCGATTATTCAAGTGTCTATTATGTTAATGCTGTTACAAATGAATATAAGTGGTACTCAATTAATCCGGAATTCCATTCCTTGCAAATCGAGAAGGATGGTAAGGACTTCTTTGTGAATATGGCAAGAGATGCTGAACAGGTAGTTTATGAAGAGGATAAGCATATTTTCAAAAAAGATATTCAGAAGGAAAACCTTCTTTCCAAAATGAAAAACGGTAATATGCAGAGTATAGTTTACCGTCTTGTAATAGACGGAAAGCCTGTATGGCATACGCTTCGCTTAATCAGAGAGGTTAGCGGTGATGATGATTATTTCATCCTCGGAGTTTTAAATATTGATAAAGAGATGAGGTTAAAGCAGGAGACGGAAAATCTTGAAAAGGAGCGCGAGGTCTTTAATCAGATAGCCGAGGGACTTGCTGCAAACTATGACGTTATATATTATATAGATTCAAACAGCGGTGTGTATTCGGAATATACCTCCAATTCCATTTACGGAAATCTTGAGGTTAATGAAACCGGAAATGATTTCTTTGCTGAATCTCAGGTTAATGCAGACCAGCTCGTTCACCCTGATGATGTGGAAAGAGTAAAATATGTTTTAAGCAGAGACTATATTATTTCATCTCTTGAGGAAAAGAAGCGTTTTACAGAAGATTATCGTCTTATGATTGAGGGTAATCCGCAGCATACAAGGCTTACCATGATGTGGGCAAGTGACCGTATTCATTTTATCATCGGAGTAGAAAATATAACCGAAGAGGTAATAAGGGAAAATGAAAGGTTAAATGCCATTAAGTCAGCAAATGAAATGGCACGTAGGGATGAACTTACAGGAGCTAAAAATAAAAATGCATATCATGAGCTTGAGGCTGCTATGCAGGGCAACATAGATAGTGGAATAGATTATTTCCCATTTGCAATAGTGGTTTGTGACCTAAATGATTTAAAGCTTATAAATGATACATTAGGACATAAGGCCGGAGATGAGTATATAAAGATGGCTTGTCAGATGATATGTGATACTTATGCTCACAGTCCCGTATTTCGTATAGGCGGTGATGAATTCTGCGTTTTATTATCCGAAAGAGATTATGCAAGGCGTGACGAGCTTTTAAATGAGCTTCGTGATAAGGTGCTTGATAATTTAAGAACCAGTAACGGACCTGTTTTGGCAACGGGAATGGCGGAGTATGACATTAACGATAAACGTAAGGTGTCTGAGATTTTTGATAAAGCAGATGTAAGGATGTATGCCAACAAGCAGGAGCTTAAGGCGATGTATGAGTAATATTTATTTAACAGATAAACGCTTTGAGTTTGCTTGACTCATTTAATTGTGTTATAATGTGGCTGTTGTGCTTTTGGGCACAGCAGCTACATTTATGTAATAGGAAAGAGAAATGTAATGCCGAGATTTTATGTTGATAAGAGCATATGTATAAATGCTGATAAGTCAATAAATATAACAGGTGAGGATGTTAATCACATAAAAAACGTTTTAAGGCTTAAGGCGGGAGAGACCTTAACCATAAGTGACGGTGAGGGGACGGATTACCTGTGCCATATAACAAGTCTTTCTTCAGAGATGGTAACCTGTGATATAGTTGACATTGTAAAAAATGCATCCGAGCTTAAGTGTAGGATTACATTATTTCAGGGTATGCCAAAAGATCGGAAGAGCGTCGTGTAGGGAAAGAGTGTAGA